>JAKSAU010000485.1 GCA_022361535.1 Desulfobacterales bacterium | reverse complement strand
ATTATTTATTATTATAATTTCATATCTACTATCATCAAGATCCTGGTTTACCAAACTACCCAACGATTCAGGAATGTAATCTACCCGATTGTACGTACAAATTATAATTGATAATTCTATCATTGTTTAAACTAGTAAGCTGCAAATATAAAAAATAAGGGCACTATTATAATAATAGCACCCTTATTTTTTATAAGGATAGGAATTAACCAAAAATTCCTAAAATCTTAAAATTTCATAACCAATTTTGGTACCAAATGAGAATGTTCCGAGTCACTTGATGCAAATACCAATCTACGATATTTTGCTTCGGTTTTAAGCATCATCATCATACCATGGCTATTTTCTCTATCCGACAATATATCATTAACCATACTTGTAATATCCAAAACATAGTCTTCATTATCACTTGTACTTTCAGGCACCACAATCATACCATTATCTGTAGTTGTGGGCTGAGTATTCCAAGTAACAGTTTCTTCTTCCCAAGGAGAAATAATTCTTTTAAGAATACACTCATTTGAGCCACTTAATTTTGAATGAAGTGATGGAGATACACCATATTGTGGACTATAAAGATATAGTTTAGCTTCTTTTACCAACGATCCTTCCGGAACATTGCTCCAATCGAAATCAATCAAACTTCGTGTTTTTCCTTCTGTTTCTCCCTGGCCATTCCATGTCCAGTATTGAGCTTCAAAGTAATAAAAGTCGCCTCTTTTTTCATCTGGTCGCATGCTATGAATATGAGCATCCTTTGCCTCTGCAGGCCCTGGTTGTAGTACTATCTCGGTTATCTTTTCTAATATCACTTTATATGGCGCTCCATCAACACATGAATAAGCCGCAATTTCTGATAATATCAACGTATCTTTACAAACACGATATCCCTCCTTCGAAATTTCAACTATGTATTCATTATCTTCAGTTAAATAAACAGTATTGTTCAAAGCTTCTAATTCACCACTATACAACTCTTTTCCAGCAGAAACTACCTTAATCGATGCTGTTGTGTACACAAATTCCCCTGTTCCTTCATCAAATAGAAAGGGAGCTATACAAAACTGAACCACGTCTACTACTTCAAACTTAAAAGATGCATGTCCAAAATCTTCCGGAGTACCCAAATCAGTGGCTATCACTTGCATTCCGACCGTAGTTACCTCATCCTTATTAATGGTTAAACTAAC
This sequence comes from Desulfobacterales bacterium, assembly GCA_022361535.1. The sequence goes on along the minus strand of JAKSAU010000485.1, from coordinate 1,132 downwards.
AGGTAATGGATTTGAAACCAAGTGAGCTAAACTAGAACCTTCTTTTGGTGTTGCATACAAAACCTCATCTACCTCATTAATAACCCAAAACTTGGAAACCGTGTATTCTCCTAGAGTAAGCTCCATGGGTTCACTAGTATAACTATCGTTGAATTTAAAAAGTTTAATTTTCTTATTCTCTATAACTATGTTCCCTGTTACATCCTCAAGGGTAACCATAATACTGCTTACATCTTCTAAATTGTTTGCGCTTTTTAATTCAGTTGAAGATGTTGTAAAAGAAAATTCAATTGATCCTTTTTCAACCTCCGTTGAAACTGGATCGTTTTTTTTATTGCAGGATGCTAATAAAAATAGTACTGCTAGTGAAAAAAATATGTGTTTCATAATTTATTTTAATGTATTAATATTTATATTCTTTCTATTGTTATTGATCAGTCCGTTAAATCTCAACCACCAACTTAGGCCACAATGTAGAATCAGAACAATCGCTCGACGAAAAAATCACCTTACGGTAGTATGATTCAGTTGCAAGTTTAAGTTGTATCCCAAAACTTGCGGTTGGGTTGTCTATAATATCTTGTATTAAAGAAGTTACGTCGATATCTACGTAATCCTGGTATGGATCGGTACTTTCACTAACCAATACTTCATTCTGGTCTGTAAATGAAGGCCTTGTGTTCCAAGTAACTTTGTCCTCGCTCCAATCGGAGGTAACGCGCTGCAATAACCACTCGTTAGAACCTGATTGAGATGAATGCCCCAATCCATGTCCTGAACTGATAGCATGATATAAAGACAGTTTAGCAGATTTAATTTTGGTTCCTTCAGGAATTTCTGCTAAATCAAATTCAATCAAACTTCTTATTTTTAAGGGAATACCATCTGCAGTCCAGGCCGATGCTAATATTTCAGGATAATTTCCAAAATTTCTATTTGAATAGTTTGCTTCGGGATACTCTTCAATAAAAGCATCTTTTCCTTCTGCAGGTCCTGGTTGTAAAACCAATTCGGTTATTTTCTCAAGTATCACCTTATACGGAGCTCCGTCAATACATGAAAAAGCTGCAATTTCCGTTAACGTTAAAGTATCGGTATAAACGCGATATCCTTTCTTTGAAATTTCAACTAT
>JAKSAU010000096.1 GCA_022361535.1 Desulfobacterales bacterium | reverse complement strand
TGTTTAAGTCATAATTATAACCAAACTGGGCGATGTTGGTTTCGGTCGCATCTAATAAACCGTCACTGTCAGTATCGGTAAAGCTGTGAATGCTATCTCGCCGTCCAAATTCATCGTAGCCTATCTCATGATAATAACCGGCTGCACTTCCTGACAGTTGAGGATAATCACGTCCTTTTACCATGCTACCCATATAGTTGTAATCTACCAGGGTCACAGGCGAAGAGATGCCTCGACTGATAGTATCAATCTGACCACCATCAGCATAGGTATAAGCTAAATCCATGCCGTTTGAAGTTGTAGTGCCTGGATAATTGATAGTACTTACCTTACCCAATCTGTCATATGTCAGATTAACATAATATGGAACCGGGGTCTCACCGTCCAGTTCGCCATTATACTGAGATGTTTCTGACAGATTGCCAAAATCGCTGTAGTCATAAGTATAAGCCAAATCACTGACAACTTCCGGATTGGCTGTATCAAGCTTATCTGTCTTTTTCGCAGCTAATAGCCTGCCATGAGAATTATAGGTAAATTCTTCACGAACTTCAACTGAAGTGCCGGGCTGGGAATCTACATAATAATTCTTTGTTACAAGATATCCCATATCATCATAAATATATTCGGTTTTGCGACCTAACTGATCGATTCGCTGGGTGACTTTACCTACAAGATCATAGGAATATTCGATAGTCGCAGAATCAGGATAGGTAATTTTGGTTATATTGCCCAGTTCATTATAATCGTAAGCTGTCATCTGGGTTACCGTAGCATCAGTATCGGTATCACCTGTTACCTGAGATAGCCTGCCTGACTGATTATAAGCATATTCGGTTTTGCGCTCAAGATCAGGGTTTCCATAATTTTCTGTCTCGGCAGTTACTCTCCCTAAATTATCGTATTGATATGCTGTTGTAATGCCTTTAGGGTCAGTAACATATGTTTTTTGTCCCAAACTGTTATATTTGTAGCTTGTCTGCAAGTCTTCAGTTTGACCATCCTGCTTGACAAAATTGACGCGCCCGGCATTGTCATAGTCAGTAACTTTGGTAACAGTCAACTCTTGAACAGGGTTACTTTCATTATCAATATGCTTTTGGTCTTGTTTTGTAATCCTGCCAACTGCATCGTAATAATAGGTTACTTCCATACCTCCAGGACGTATTTCAGTTGAACGTCTACCCATATCATCATATGTGAAAGATGAAACTAAATCTGCAGACTCTATTGCATCAGGATCAGAGCCAACCTTAATAGCAGATCGATCTACAGAACCGTCTGGGTTAAAATCTACCAGAGTGATCTTATCGTTAGTATTGTCATCCGCTCCAGATGGGTTAATATAATGCCTGCTTCGCCATGCTCTTCCTAACTTATCATATTCCTCACCGGATTTAGCCAAGGCAACCCTTGCGCCACCTTTGATTTCATAGCGAACCTGAACAGAACCTGACTGATAGCCAGTTACCGGGTCCGTTACAAGTTCGGTTTCAGACCAGCTGACCCCTTCGTTATTCTCGTGCGGGTCAAGTCCAAATTGATATTCTTCAAGGTTAGTCAAAGTATCTAAATCCGGATCGCCAGTAGCATCAGAAGAACTAGATGGAGAAAAACCATTTGCGACTTCCCAGCCATCCGGCATACCATCACCATCAGTATC
>JAKSAU010001218.1 GCA_022361535.1 Desulfobacterales bacterium | reverse complement strand
CGAGCCCTTTTCACCTCGGGCCTTGCCATCCCGTTTTTCGCTCGATCTCACTACAAAACCAGTTCTGAAATCAGTTGTATAGGAAATAATATTAGGGGAGGATTGACTATTGGACCTTTGAATTTGCTTCAAATGGAGGGGGAATTCCCTGGGGGTTTAGGTGGTTTGAATTCGTGGCCTCTTTTTTGACTTTTTCCCCCATTTCGGTTACACCCTGTAGTGGCGTCCGCTTGATGGACGTTATATACCGGAACGGTATGATTCTGCCCGCGTCGTAGATGAGATTATGCGGTCTATGATGGCTAATACCACGCGACTTGCGGACAAATTCATTTGTGACAGGTATGATAATGTGCAATGATACAGTTAGAACACGAAAAATGGGAGTTGATGTTATGAGTCGAATTTGGGTATTGGTTGTAGGTATCACGCTGACAGGATTTGTTGGCTGTGTTGAGGAACCTACTGTGGTACTGCCGACAACATTGACGGATGTGCGTGTCAGTACGACCTATGATCCAGAAGCGACCTTCCCTAAGACGGGCTCGTTCGGCTTCTTACACCTGCAACAGGAACCTGAAGGCGCTCTACAGATCGATTTTGCCCAGGTCGATAACCGCGTACGTGAAGCGCTGAACAAGCATCTTACCAAAAAAGGGTATAAATACGGTCAGACCGAAGATTTTCAATATCTCGTCAGTTACCGCGTACTCCTCGAACCCGAATACGAGATGGAAATTCTCAATCCCTTTGATGAGAATTGGAAAGCGGTGGCCAAGATGAAAGACCATGCCAAAGGGGCGTTAGTGGTCAAGGTACACAAGATGCCGTCGGCAAAACCTGTATGGATCGGTATCTTTGATGCCACCGTCATGCTTAAAGATGAGCAGGCACTAACCGAGGCGGAGAAAGATGAACGCATGAGCTATATTGTCAATAAGCTCATGGGTAGCTTTCCGCCCAGTAAATAAGAGTGATAGGACAATCATATGGAACGTTTGCAAGCCTATAGTTTTCCCATCATAACGGTCGTCATGATTCTCAGTGGCATTGTTGCCTGGGCGGCGATCGAAGATGGTGGTAGCCAGCCGACGATGGAAGTGGAAGAGACTGTTTCTCCCCCCCCCCCTCTTCCGAGTACTGAAGCAACGGCAGAGCCCAATACTCCCGGTTTTGCCGGCACGCGTAGTTGTCGCGCCTGTCACGAGAACTTCTATAAACTCTGGGCCCCTTCGCATCACGGCTTAGCCATGCAACCCTATACCGATGACTACGCTCAACGGGAACTGACCGAACATGAAGGACAGATTCCTGTGGGGAAATACAGCTATCAGGCTAAAGTGGCACCCGGCGAAGGCTATGTCTTAGAGACCGGACCCGAGGGGACCAAGCAGTATAAGACCCATCTATGGGTTTGGGCT
>JAKSAU010000571.1 GCA_022361535.1 Desulfobacterales bacterium | reverse complement strand
TGGATTAAAATTTGATTAATCATTAAATCTGTGCTTTGTTTTGGTCTGTAGATACGCATATTGAATCGATTCTACCATTGACCGGCAAAAGGAGAGGCATGGATTTAAAACAGGTTTGTCCGGAAAAGCTGCTCAGTCCGGAAGAGAGCGTTAAAAAAATTCACAACGGCTCAAGGGTGTTCATCGGCACCGGATGCGGAGAACCCCAGAAGTTGATCCGGGCCATGATAGAAAACCAGTCCATCCAGGATATCATCATCTACCAAATGCTCTCGGCCACCCTTTCTGAATATGTAAATGATGAAAATTTTTTATCCCGATTCTCCATCAAACTGTTTTTTATCTCCATCCTTATGCGGCAATTCGCATTTGAAGGTAAAATTGATTATATCCCTGTATACCTTTCTCAAATCCCTAAAATATTTAAAGATAATGAAATCGGGCTGGACTTTGCCCTGATCCAGGTCAGTCCGCCCGATGCACACGGATATTGCTCATTGGGTATTTCAGTGGATATCACTCACTCCGGAATGAAAAACGCAGATGTAACCATCGCCCAAGTCAATCCCAATATGCCCAGAACCTGGGGGGATACCCTGGTTCATATCGATGAAATAGACTATTTAGTGGAACATGAAGAGCCTTTGCTGGAGTCCCTGCCTGAAACCAAAAACAAAAAAGTAATTGAACGCATCGGACATTACGTTAACCAGCTTGTGGATGATGGTGCCACCCTGCAGATCGGATTCGGCCATTTACCTGATGCTGTCATGCCTTATCTGGCTGACAAAAAGGATTTGGGCATCCATACCCAGGTTATCACTGACGGTCTTTTACCTTTGTTCAAAAACAAGGCAATTACAAACAGAAAAAAGAACTATCTGACGGACCGGGCCGTCACCTCTTTGTGCATGGGATCACAGGAATTATATGAGTTTGTCAACGACAATCCCATGTTTTATTTCAGGTCTTCGGAATTTGTAAACGACCCCAATGTCATCGCCAAAAACGATAGATTCATCTCAATCAGTTCCGCCCTTGAAGTTGACCTGACGGGCCAGATCTGTACGGATTCCAAAGGATACCTGTTTTACTCCGGTATCGGTGACCAGGTGGATTTTATCAGGGGATCCTCCATGTCCAAGGGTGGATTTTCCATTGTGATCATCCCATCAACTGCCCAGAACGGAGAGGTCTCCAGGATCGTACCGCATCTGAGTGAAGGCGCAGGTGTGGCAACCACCCGCGGTGATATTGACCTTATTGTTACCGAATACGGCATAGCCGAAATACGGCGTAAAAGTATTTCTCAAAGGGTCATGGAACTGGCCCAGATTGCCCACCCCAAATTCAGACAGGAACTTATCGAACAGGCAAAACAACGCCATTACATATTTGGAGACCAATTGCCTCCTACAAGCCAGGACCTGATCTTTTTGGATGCCTACAAGTACAATATGGATCTGCCCGGCGGCAAAAGCCTGGAAGTCAGGCCCCTTCAGCCCTC
>JAKSAU010000458.1 GCA_022361535.1 Desulfobacterales bacterium | reverse complement strand
TTAAAGGAATCACCCTTTCACTCTTTGACGGTAGCACCATAAATTCCGAAGATATAGAGGTAAAACCTGAACAACATACAGGATCTTCTAATATAGTTCCAGAAGAGTTGATAACTGTTCACGGTATTCTAACCGATGATTCTACTCAGGAAAAGTATCAGTTTTCCGGAAGAGTCAATATTAATACAGCACCAGAAGCAGTCCTTAGGGCTTTGTTACCTGAAGAGGCACAGGATTTTGCCCGGGATCTTGTCTCCTACCGGGAAGAACGAAGTGATGATGACAGTGATTTTTTCACCAATACCCTTGACAAAGGGTGGGTTACACAGGTTATAGAGTTACCCCAAAATCAAAAGCAGGCCTTTGACCGCAGTATTCGATATGACTCCACTCTTTTCCGGGTCCGTGTACAGTCAAAGGTGAACCAGGCACAGATCAGAATCTCCGGCCTGGTACTTCGTGAACAGGACAGCTTATCCGGCAAATGGTCCTGTAGACTCACTCAGGTAGCAGAGGATACTTAGATGGCGCCACCCTGCCTATATTTGGACATATATGAAACCGGGGTTTCAGCAGTTGTCTTTCCTTTTGAAGAAAACCAACAGTCGGTATCGATCGTCTATGACGATATAAAAGATATTGACAACAATGATTCTCGTCTAACAACTGCCCTGCTTTTGCTTGCAGAAAAAATCGATATAGACAACTGCAACCATGCTATGGTTCTTGTCCCTGTATCCTGGATCAGTTTCCGCCATACAAGCCTTCCATTTGCCAATGACAACAAAATAAAACAAGTTCTTCCCCTGGAACTGGATGCCTGTTTCCCGCAGACTGAATCAAACTTTTTAACGGACTTTAGCGTTCTGAAACAACGATTTGAACCAGCGCAGCATTTGATTTTCTCAGCTAGCATTTCAGAACACAAAATGGAAGCCTTATTTCAGGACTTAACCAGTATGGGCATTGCCCCCAAGATGGTCACGCCCAGGGGATATGCGCAAGCCAAGGTCTTTATGGAGCAGGATAAGGCACTAACTGATCTGCTTTATGTTCACGCCTGCAAAGAATCATATACACTGACATTGTTTAAAGACAGCCTACCTCTTGCCGTCCGATCTGTCAGGATAAGCACGATTCCCTCCCCGGACGTCCTGGCCCGGGAAATCCAAACGATCTTGACAAGCGCATGGCTGAGAGCCGGTATGGATGCCACATCATTAGCGGCCATATCAATTTTTATACAACAATCTTATGACATGGCCTTGGATTCTAAGACTGATGTTCAGGCATTGACTGATAGAACCAATGAAAAGCTCGAACAAATTAAAATTGCAGATCAACCGATTCCAAACGCACAAACCCAGGAGCATCAGGCCTGGTATCACACCATATCCGCGAACCGTCTACCTGATTCATTATTTAATTTTTGCTTTGGAAAGTACAAAACTGATTCATTTCTCAACTTATACAAATACCATATTGCAGTATGCCTGATCCTATTATTTGTGTCTTTTAGTCTTGCAGTATTCAACCTTTATCAACAAAACAATAGATTGGAAGGACAGATAAAAGAATTGCGCCAGGCATCAATGGATATCTATAAACAAACTTTTCCTAAGGCAGGTGCAGCCCATGTACCTGCGCCGCTGATGCTAATGGAATCCAAACTAAAACAGGCCAGAAAAAATCGATCCAACGGTGGAACGGATGAATGGAAGGCAGGCGCCCAAATCCGTGTTATGGAAATTCTCAATGATCTGTCTTCAAAAATTCCGAACAATATCGACCTTGAAATTACCCGCCTGGTTTTAAACCACGGGCGGCTAATCATATCAGGCATCACAAACAACTATAACAGCGTTGATACGATAAAAAGTTTAATCCAGGCATCACCCCGGTTTAAGAGTGTAACCATCAACAGTGCTGAAGCAGAAAAGAATGAAAACCATGTCCGCTTTAAATTCATCCTGGAGCTATAAAATGGGCCGTCTATCTACAAGAGAAAAACACATTGTGATAGGAGGAAGCATTCTATCTTTTTTATTTATATGTATTCAATTCATTTACCTACCGGCCTACGACAAACGAAATACCCTTGAAAAAACCCTTGCAGCAGAACAAACGAATCTTGAGCGTATAAAAATAATGCAGCGAGAGTATGCCTTGCTTTCACCCGACATTGCCAAAGGCAGCAGCCTGGTACCAAAACGAAACAATAAATTTACCCTGTTTTCATTTCTTGACCGTAAGGCGGCAACAGCCAAGGTTAAAGATAATATTGAATACATGAAACCCCACACTCGAGATCTGGACGGTGCTCCGTTTATTCTTTCCATTGTTAAACTCAAATTAAGCCGGGTTGTGCTAAAAGACCTTATCCGGTTTATACGGGTGGTTGAATCATCAGGCAAAGGAATCTGGTTTTCATCTATTTCCATTACCAAATCCGGAAAAGAAAGGCAGGTTCTGGATGCCACAGTTGAAGCCCATGCACTTATCCCCGGAGGGGAGCAAAAATGAAACCGCTCTTCTATTTAATCGTTATATGCCTAACAGCCCTTGTTACTTTTCAAAGCTATGCCCTGATCACACCTGAACAAGGTACGCCTGACAAGCCTGTGGACCAGTCACATAAAAATATAAAATCAGAAGGAAAGGAACCTGAACAAGGAAAAGATTCTCTAAGCCCCTTCACTGTTTTTGAAAATAACATTATCCGCCGCAACCTATTTAAAGTTCAGATCGACGATAATAAAGGGATGAAAGATGCAAGTGAGCCAGCAAAGAAACCCTTGGAAAAGACCAGGCTCAAACTAATCTTATTGGGCACTGTGGCAAGAGAACGTGATGAAGACTGTTGGGCCGTAATAGAAGATCAGGGCAAGCGGAACCAGGACCTTTATAGTGTCGGAGCCCAAATCCAGGGGGCCACCATCAAGTCCATATCCAGAAATCAGGTGGTTCTGACCTTAAACGGAAAAGATCAAATATTAGAAGCTCAAACAAAACCATCTTCGAGTCAAAAAAAAACCGGGCTGCCCAAACCTCATCCTTTTAATAAGCAGACTGAAGAGGACGTCATCCCGGATCCAGATGACTTGTTAGCCAAAGCCACAATTGACAATCCTGAATCTTTGATCCAATCCATGAAAAGCCGACCTTATCTAAAAGAAGGCCAAGCAGCAGGCGTTCTTGTATACGGGATCAGACCGGGGACCGGTCTGCAACGCATAGGAATAAAAAACGGGGACATCATTCGATCGGTTAATGGTGTTGAAACACTAAGCCCTGAGGATCTCAATGGTGTTGCTGTCGATATAGATGCAACCTCCGACATCACGTTTTCACTTCTAAGACAGGGAAAGCCCAGAGATCTGATTTATAATGGACAAGACCAGTCTTTTACGATCAAGACTGCAAAGGAGTAATTTTTAAATGATGAATGATTTTCCACGTTCTTCAAGGTTATGGGCCCTTACCATAGCCGGCATTTTCATCTTTCTGGTATTGGCAATTGCCAGCCCGGTCAATGCCGATGTAAAAGCCCCAAGTGCAGAGGAACAGGTTTCTATTGATTTTGATAATGTCGACATCAAAATATTTGTAAAATTTATCAGCAAACTGACAAACAAAAATTTTGTGGTGGATAACCGTGTAAAAGGTAAAGTTACTGTCATCTCTCCAACCAAAATTTCTATAGAAGAAGCCTACCAGGTATTTGAATCAGTTCTTGAAATTCATGGATACTCGACCGTGGAATCAGGTAAAATAATAAAGATCATGCCCTCACCAAATGCAAGGGCAGAAAACATCGATACACGTGTAGTAAACGGCAAAGAGCCGGCCGTCGACCGGCTGGTTACCCGCCTGATTCCTTTGGATTATGCTTCGGCAGATGAGCTCAAACGGCTGCTGACCCCTTTGTTGCCCAAAGGAAATGCCATGTTATCATACCACGATACTAATATGCTCATTGTAACCTGAACTCTTTCAAACATTGAACGATTATTAAAAATAATTAATGCCATTGATGTGCAGAACATCGGTAAAAAAGTATCTGTAATACCTGTTCGAAATGCAGATGCCGAGAAATTGGCAAAGACACTGACATCAGTTTTTACAGCCCGGACCAAAGGAGAAAAAGGCAAAACTGCGTCCAAAGTTACAGTACACTTCACAGCAGATGACAGAACCAACTCCATTGTCCTTTTGGCGTCTAAAGTTGAAACCGAAAGGGCTATAAAACTCATCCAGTTGCTTGATCAGGAAGTGCCTAAAGGCGAAGAACGGATCAGAGTATATTACCTTGAGCATGCACTGGCTGAAGACCTGGCCAAGGTGCTCCAGAAAATCCCTACGGATAGTGCAAAAACAAAGTCACAAACAGGTAAAAAGGATGCTCCCCTGTTATCCTCTAAAGTAAATATTAATGCGGATAAAGCCACAAATTCACTGATTATTATGGCTGAAAAAGAAGATTACTCTGTACTTGAAGAGGTTATCAATAAACTGGATATCCCCAGAGCCATGGTTTATATCGAATGCCTTATTATGGAGGTAAATATGACTCGAGGCCTGAATATCGGCACCGAATGGCAAACGGCACAAACGTATTCAGACGGGGATAGAGCTATATTCAGCGGGTTCGGAGCCACAGGCGACAGCGGATACAGCAATTCCGGCGCCATCAGCGCAGACGGTACCCTGCCGACTGGATTTTCCTTAGGTGTTCTTGGTAAAAGCTTTAGCATCGGAGGCGTCACTTTCCCGGACATACAGGCTGTTGTACAGGCTTATCAGTCAGATGAAGATGTAAATATCCTTGCCACGCCCCAGGTTCTGACAACTGAAAATGAGGAAGCGACAATAACTGTTGGTAAAAACGTGGCCTACCAGACCCGGTCAGCTGCAGAGTCCAGCAGCGAGACATATTCTTCTTATGAATACAAAGACGTAGGTATCAGCCTGAAGATCACCCCGCAAATTTCCCAGGAACGAATGGTACGACTGGATGTCTTCCAGGAACTGACTAAACTGGATAGTGCCAACACCTCGAGCGCTGACCGGCCCACCACACTCAAACGCCAGATTGATACCACCATCATTGTTGAAGATGGCAATTCAGTCGTTATTGGCGGTTTGATTGATGAAACAGTCAGCCGGTCTGAGAATAAAGCGCCTTGCCTGGGTGATGTGCCAGCCATTGGGTGGGCCTTTAAATCGGTGGATGAAGGTGCAGAAAAAACGAACCTCTATGTTTTTTTAACCCCTAGAGTCATTAAAAACCCGCTTGAAGCAACCAGACTCCATGATGAAAAAAGAAAAGATATTGACGCAGTTCAAAAAGGAGAAATCAGCCTGTTTGAAACCTTTGACAAACTTGGAGATAAGATATCAGGTAAATCAGGTAACGAGTCAGAACAAACACCTGCAACACCCTCACCTCTCAAACAGGACAAACTATGATTGCCACCCTGGTTGATACCATAGCAGAATTTACACCGTTATCCCCTGCAGACAGGGATAAACTGATCCAGGCCTTGGTAAAATCCAGGAGCCGGATTACCGAAACTGCAGTCAAGACACGACTTGTCCCTGAAGATGCCGTCCTTAATGCACTGGCCCGGGTATTTCATATGGAGATGATTGCAGCCATCCCCGCACCTGATACAAAGGACGACTGGAAAGATACCGTCTCTCAGCACTTTCTGAAAAAATACAGTATTGTCCCTATGATCTCAAAGGAAACACAGAGCATTGCTGTAAACGATCCTTGCGATCTTTCTCCTGTTGATGATCTGGCCGCAAGTATTGGCCTCATGGGATACGATATTGTGCTGGCCCCGCGGCAAGCCATATTCAACACTATCAACACCTATTACGATCAAACCGAAGACCAGGCCCGGCAATTGGTGGAAGATATTGAAGAGGGCAATGAATTCCAGATCATGGAAGACATCACTGAAACCGCAGACCTTTTGGATGATACCAGTGACGCCCCTGTGATCCGCCTGGTCAATCATATGATTTCCCAGGCTGTCAAAGCCATGGCCAGTGATATTCACATTGAGCCATTCCAGGACACGCTTAAAATCAGATACCGTATAGACGGTATCCTTTATGAAATGTTAACCCCGCCCAAAGGGGTTCAGGCGGCTCTTGTATCCCGGATAAAAGTCATGGCAGGAATGAATATTGCCGAAAAACGGGTGCCCCAGGACGGACGCGCACAGGTCCGGATCGGAGACCAGGAAATTGACCTGCGCATCTCAACTGTCCCCACCGGCTTTGGGGAGCGTTTGGTTATGCGGCTGCTCAACAAATCCGGATACTTTTTAGCCCTGTCTGAATTTGGCATGTCAGATTCCAACCTAAACCATTTAAACACCATTATCCGCCAGACCCACGGCATTGTTCTAGTTACAGGCCCAACCGGCAGCGGCAAGACAACCACCTTGTATGCGGGCTTGTCAGAAATCAATTCCCCTGAAAAAAATATTATTACCATTGAAGATCCGGTAGAATACAACCTTGCCGGCATTGGCCAGATCCAGGTCAACACCAAAACAGGGGTAACCTTTGCCAAAGGCTTGCGTTCTATTGTCCGCCAGGATCCGGATGTCATCCTGGTCGGAGAAATCCGGGATATAGAAACCGCATCTATAGCCATCCAGTCTGCTTTAACCGGCCACCTTGTTTTTTCCACTTTGCATACCAATGATGCTGCAGGAGCTGTCACCCGCCTGGCCGACCTGGGGGTTGAACCGTACCTGATTTCATCATCAGTGAATACTGTCATTGCACAGCGCCTTGTACGGGTGTTGTGTCCCAAATGCAGAAAGCAATTTCAACTCAGTGCTGAAGACGTATCATCCCTTGGTACCAACGGTAAGAAACTCATTGGAAAAGCCGTTTTTAAACCCCATGGCTGCTCTTCATGTTTTAACACCGGCTATTCAGGACGCCAGGCCATATTTGAAATCCTTGATTTGGACGATGACCTGCGCAGCCTGATCCTGTCAACTTCCGATGCCACCCAGATCAGGGAAGCAGCAATTAACAAAGGCATGATTACCCTTCGCCAGGATGGTATGACAAAAGTGCTTAAGGGAATTACATCCATCAGAGAGGTAATGCGTGTTACGCAGGAATAAACTATTTTGTATTTTTGCAATGATATGCATTGGATGGATGTTCCTTGCCGGTACCTGCAATGCTGGTGACTCATTAGACAATAGTGATGCCTCAAAAAACATATTTATCAAGTTCTACCAGGATCATATATCTGGTGCAGATGGTGGCCGCTGCCCAATGACACCTTCTTGTTCCGAGTATGCTGCCCAGGCTATGAAAAAACATGGTACAGTTGTGGGCTGGATTATGGCTTGCGACAGACTGGTCAGATGCGGCAGGGATGAGGCTCATATTTCCCCCCATGTCAGGATCAAGGGAACCACCTATATATCTGATCCTGTTAAAGCCAATGATTTCTGGTGGTTCACCCCTGACCCGCCAAAGCTCAAGGAGCCGTTCCCCGAGTGAATACTATACAATCTTTTTTAGTTGTCGTCATTTCGGTCACCCTGGTTTGGACACTTACCTTTTTTAGCTGTGCAAGTGCACAAGTACCTGAAGAACCCGGCATTTTGATCACACCAAGTCTCCAGTTCGACTATGCAGATCAGTTGTTTGAATCCGGGGATTATATTGCTGCACAGGTTGAATTTAAACGCTTTATTCATTTTTTTCCTGACGATTCAAGAATAGAACAAGCAGATTATAAAACCGGGTTGGCTCTTTTTCATTCCAAACAATTTTATGAAGCTGCAAAACGATTTGACCGAATCATCAGGGAAGCCCATACACAAGAAAACAAATACGTCCAAGAATCTTATTTTATACAAAGCAAAGCCTTTGAAGCCATGGGAAACAGCGGGTATGCGCAACTGGTTTTGCAAAACTACCTGAAATTATCCAATGATGTTGGAGTTAAAGACCGGATTTACCTGGCGTTGGCACGACTACATATTAAAGAAACCATGAATCTTGGAAAAGATGATCTTGATAAAGCAGCCTCTTATCTGACACTTATCAGCCCTGAAAATAAAGACGGGTATCAAGTAGAGCGTCAGCTAACTTCCATTGAAAATGCCCAGTCCGCACCTTCAAAAAACCCGACACTTGCAGGAGTCCTCGCCATTATTCCCGGCGGCGGTCTGCTTTATTGTGAAAGATATAAAGATGCATTTGTCAGTTTTTGCCTTAACGCAGGACTTATGTATGCAGCCTATGAGGCATTTAATCATGATAACCCAGCCTTAGGCGGCGTGATTACCTTTGTCGGAGCAGGCTTCTACGCCGGAAACATATACGGTTCCGTCACTGCCGCACATAAATATAACAAAGCAGCCCAGGTCAAGATACTTAACCAGGAGTTTAACCTGGGTTCCAATTTTGACCCGTTTAACAAGTCTTTTATGTTGACGTTAAATTACGGATTTTAAGATCAAATAATCAGCTGGTTGATTTCAACAATAGGCAGGCAGACCGCCATGATGATAAGTCCCACTATCAATCCCATGAAAAGGATGATCAAAGGTTCGATCAAAGCAGTGGCTGCGGTAACAGCTGAGTGCACATCCTTTTCATAAAGATCAGCAGACTTCTCAAGTATTTTCTCCATTTCACCGCTTTTTTCCCCAACCTGGATCATCTGAACTGCAAGCCCGGGAAAGTACCGGGTGCCAGCCAATGCAACACCTAACTCCCCGCCCTTTTCCACTTTTTCTGCAGCCTGTCCTACAAGGTCACAAATGACCTGGTTTCCAGCTACATTTTTTGTGATTTTCAAGGCAGTCAGTAAAGGCACACCATTTTCCAAGAGGGAACCAAGAGTGCGGGAAAACCTGGCCGCTGCCATTTTACGGACAAGATTTCCGGCAATAGGTATTGAGATCATCAGCCGGTCTGTCACAAGTAACCCTTTATCGGTCCTGCGCATCAAATAAATCAAAGCAAAAGCCAATACCGGAGTCAGCAGTATAATCCACCAGAATGACAGAAAAAAATCACTAACATTGATCAAAACCTGGGTGGGTAAAGGCAGAGTTTGGTTCATATCAGAAAAAATGCCGACAATACCGGGGACAATGTAGGTCATAAGGATCACCAGCACCAAAAACCCGATGACAGACATGATGATTGGATAAGCCAGAGAGGCCCAAATTTTTTTTCTTGTTTCCTCACCTTTTTCTGCAAAGTCAGCCAGCCGTTCCAAAACAATTTCGAGGGTGCCTGAAGATTCGCCAGCCGCGACCATATTAATATACACAGAGGAAAAAATTCCCGGATATAAAGACAATGCATCGGCAAATGTACTGCCCTGCTCTATTTTGTCCTTGATCCTGGACAACACACGGTGCAAAGATCTTGATCCAGCCTGGTCCGCGACAGATCCAACCGCTTTTACCAAAGGAAAGCCTGCGGAAATCAGGGTTGAAATCAACCGGGTCACCATGGCAATTTCAGATGCCCTGACCCGTGAATAAAAATCTAAAGCTGCAAATCCAGGCTTCTTTAACGAATCTCCCTTGGATCTTCCAGCCTCAATCCTATACAAAGCTGTGGGATAAAGATTTTGAGCCTTGAGCTTTTGCCTGGCCCCAGATTCGCTATCCGCATCTACAATACCGGATAGTTTTTTTCCCTTTGCATTTAGTGCTTTATACTCAAATACAGACACAGAATTATTTCTCTTGTTGATCAGTTAAACAAGCAAGAACAGAAACACAGAGTATATAACCCC
>JAKSAU010001086.1 GCA_022361535.1 Desulfobacterales bacterium | reverse complement strand
TACAATATTTAAAAGAAAGTACCTTAGGACAATACAATGGTACTCCATATGCCTTTTTGCCAATGGCTTCAGATTTATCTTTGATTGTTGGGTTCTCAAATTCTTCGAATACGCACACCGGAGGAAATAACGTTCCAACTTGGGAGATGATTGGCAGTTACGAGGAAGGTGATGCCCGTTTGGATGCATCTGTTGGAATTGCAGAAGGAGTAGGCGAGGCTCAGGATTTTATTATTGAATCAATTCACAGTCCTGTTGGATATACAAAGCCTGAAGATAAAGAGGCAAATCCATATATAAAAAAATGGGTGCATGCACATACCGAAAAAAATAAAACAGATGATAATTTCATTATTTATCGTTATGCTGAAGTTTTACTATTTATTGCTGAATGTCTTAATGAATTAAACAGGCCAGGTGAAGCATTGACTTATTTAAATCTGGTAAGAAACCGTGCGGGACTTGAGAACATTACCGAAACTTCACAATCTGCTTTACGTGATATCATTGCACATGAAAGACGAGTTGAATTAGCTTTCGAAAATAAACGCTGGTTGGATTTGGTTAGAACAGAAAAGGCAATTGAAGTAATGACCGCTAACAGGGATTATATATATGCCAATTATGGTAAAGGTGGATATTTGCTTCCTAATGGTTATCAATTAGCTGAGTGGAAATTGATTCTTCCAATTCCTGAAAGAGAAATTATTGTGTCTGAATTGGAGCAAAATCCAAACTACGAATAATAGGGTAAATGAATAAAATCCAAAGAGTCTCTAAAAATAAGTTGTGTTTTATAGTTAATCGTACCGCAGGTTTTTTCTGCGGTACTTTATATCGTGAGAAACAAATCGTGAAATGTAAGAACCTGCTACTTTTTTCTTTTTTTGATTTGGTTAGCTTGTACTTCTAAAAGTGCTAAATCGGAAAGTGAGAATAAAAAAAGAGAAACCTGTAATAAAGTTAAATATGAACATAAAATATAAATTATTGCTTTTTCTGGGAGTCACCTTATTAATTTCCGGATGTAATGATCAAATTGAATCATACCCGGAAGGAGCAATTACAAGCTTTGAGGAATTAGAAAATAATTTTGTTAATCCACCCAAAGAATATGGTCCGGCTCCACTCTATACTTGGAATAGTACAATAACTAAAGAAGGGCTTGATGCTGATTTGCAAGCTTTTAAAGATGCTGGTTTTGGTGGTGTTTTTGTTCATCCACGGCCAGGCTTGGTAACGGAGTACCTTTCTGATGAGTGGTTTGAACTATTTAGGTATGCTGTTGATAAGGGAAAGGAATTGGATATGAATGTGTGGATTTATGATGAAAATTCATTTCCAAGTGGGTTCGCCGGCGGACATTTAGTGAAACAAATGCCTGAAGCCGAAAATCAAGGGCAAGGATTAGAGCCCAAAGTGGTATCATTTCTTCCTGAAAATGTGG
>JAKSAU010000982.1 GCA_022361535.1 Desulfobacterales bacterium | reverse complement strand
GGATAAACGCTTGAATCCAGACTGAGATACTGCCCCCGCACACCATATCCATGCCCTGCTTTGATTCCTGATCCAGGGTGAAATTTAAAATTTGGGACTTAAAGGGTGGAGCAGTACTTTTTTTCTCTTCAGTTTCATGTATCAGTTTCAGACAAGCTTCAATAACCTTTGCTTCAACAAGGCCGCCCCCGATGGTTCCGAATATAGTTTTGTCCGATTGTACCATCATTTTAGAGCCTGAGGTTCGGGGAGTGGACCCTTTGTGACTGATAATGGTGGCAATAGCAAAAGGTGTATTGTCTTTAATTCGTTCCAAACCGGTCTGGATAATTGATGCCATTTTTGTTCCTTCACGTTTTTAATCTTTGAGCGTCAATCAAGCATGTTTAATGCGCAGCTATATAATCGTTTTTATCATAATCGGTAATAAATTGGCAAAGGAAGGCGTTTGATGTTGAAAGGTGCTTATCAGGTTATGGTAAATATCGCCTCAATGCACCTGACAGCTTGGGCTGAAAAATTTTGCTCCATATTAGGGCCGAAAAGTCTGGCATTGTCCCCAAAGACCAGGCCGGGGTTCAAAGGACTTGTGCCCTTAGCTTTTTTTATGGCATTCACCTTTTTCCACCAGTCAGCATTGGTTTGGGTCTCATCTGAAAAATAGGTAGGAGAAAACCCTGTATCTGACAGCTCTTTTTCCAATATTTCCCAAGGTTCTATAAAAGATGTGGAAGAATCATTCGCCCACGGTACGGGCATGATGGGAGCAGGACCCGGACCTTCAACAATTTCATGGAGGATGAGTTTACCGCCCTGTTTGAGTACCCTGGAAAATTCAGACAAGGCAATTGTTTTTTCTTTTATATTCAAAAGGATATGCTGGCAGAAGATTGCATCAAAGCTATTGGTTTCATAGGGGAGTTCGAGCACGGAACCTTGCCGGAAAGATATGTCACAGGTTTGATCCATGCCGCACCATTGAGTCAGGATTTTTGCGGTATCAATAAAATCGTAGGACAAATCAATGCCGCTGACAGCCAGGCCAAAATGTCCGGCTAAAACTCGTGACGTTCCGCCAATGCCGCAACCGGCATCAAGAACCGCAGCGCCTCGTTTCAACCCGGCGCGCTCACCAATAGACAGGGTGGCAGCTGCACCGCCTGTGTGAAGCTGGTCTACAGCTCCTAATTCTTTTGGGCTTATCTTTTCAGGGGTTTTGCCTGTTTTTTCAAGGCCTGCCCGGATCTTTTCAACCAGATCCGGGCAGGCATAATGCTCTTGTACAAGGTGCTCCATATTATGATTTCAGGGCCTCCAGGTTGCCAAAGAAGTCTAAAGACTCGGGATTTTTCAACGCATCTTTGTTTTTAACTTCTTTGCCTTCTATCATATGCCGGACAGCCAGTTCCACCTTTTTCATATTCAGGGTATACGGGATATCCGGTGTCTCAATGATTTTGGCAGGAACATGGCGCGGGGAGGCATGTGTCCGGATGTCCGATCTGATTCTGTCTTCCAGCTCCTGTGTTAAAGAAAGACCTTTGGCAAGTTTTACAAAGAGAATAACCCTGACATCACTGTTCCAGGGCTGGCCCACAACAACCGAATCATCAATTTCTATCATGGCGTCCAGGCGGCGGTAAATTTCTGCGGTGCCGATGCGGACTCCTCCCGGATTAAGTGTGGCATCGGACCGGCCAAACATGATCATACCACCTCTTGGTGTGACTTTAACAAAGTCCCCGTGAGTCCACGTGTTTGAATAGTGGCCAAAGTATGCTGAATGATACTTGCTGCCGTCATCATCCCCCCAAAAATAAATAGGCATAGAAGGGAAGGGGGCGGTGCATACAAGTTCTCCTTGGTCCCCCACAACAGGTTTTCCTTCCATATCATAGGCAAACACTTTCATGCCAAGGCCACGGCATTGCAGTTCGCCTTCGTACACCGGTCCCATTGGATTGCCCAATGCAAAACACCCGTTGAGGTCAGACCCCCCGGAAATGGATGCCAGCTGAATATCCTTCTTAATATGGTCGTAAACAAAATTGAAATTTTCAATGGACAGGGGAGATCCTGTTGAGAGCACGGATTTTAATGCGCCCAATTCAAAGTGATCTGCAGGCTTGACGCCTGAATTTTTAAGCGCCTCAATATAACCTGCCGAAGTGCCGAACACCGTGATGTTTTCATCCTGGGCCATCTGCCACAACGCATCCGGGCCCGGATGGAACGGGTTGCCATCGTAGAGCACAAGGCTTGCTCCGGTGCTTAAAGCGGTGGTGAGCCAATTCCACATCATCCAACCGCAAGTGGTAAAATAAAAGATGGTGTCATCTTCAGTCAAGTCAGTGTGGAGCACCAATTCCTTTTTTTGATGAAGGAGCACGCCGCCAATGCTCTGGACCATACACTTTGGCAGTCCTGTGGTGCCGGAGGAGTACATGATATACAATGGATCATCAAAATCCATCTGGGCAAACTCAATTGTGTCGGCTGTTCCATCTTTGAAATCTTTAAAATGCACAGCATTGGGCAGGCTTGAAATGTCAGGGGTATCGCTGATGTATGGAACCACTACAATCTTTTCAATGGAAGGCAGTTCCTTTACAATACCTGAAATCCGTTCGATACTATCCAAAGGCTTTCCCTTGAAAAAATACCCGTCAGCCGTAAAAAGTACCTTAGGCCTGGTCTGCCCAAACCGGTCGAGCACGCCTTTGATCCCAAAGTCAGGCGAGCACGATGACCAGACAGCACCAAGGCTTGTGGCCGCCAGCATGGCAACAATGGATTCAGGCATATTAGGCACAAAGCCCACTACCCGGTCGCCCGGGACAACACCAAGTTTTTTCAAGGCCGAAGCAGTCTGGGCAACCTCATTATAAAGCTGGTTGTATGTCAGGGTTCGTCTTACTTCATTTTCTCCCCTGAAGATCAGTGCAATATTGTCATTTCTAAATTTGAGCAGATTTTCGGCGAAGTTAAGCTTGGAGCCTGTAAAAAAACGTGCTCCCGGCATTTTGTCTTTATCTGTGATCACAGTTTCATAGGGAACGGAAGCTGTAATATCCAAATAATCCCAGGCCATGGCCCAGAAGTCTTCAAGATTATCCACAGACCACTCCCACAATTGGGTATAGTTTGAAAAATCTTTGTCAAAGCGGTCGTTGACCTTGTTCATGAAGTCGTACATCCTGGTGGATTCAATGCGTTCCTGGGACGGTTGCCACAATAGTTCAGACATTTTTATCCTCCTGCGTATCAAAGCCGTTCAAGCGTTGTTATGTGGCAAATCATAATTTGAAAATCTGATTTGCCACGTGGCAGTTATTCGTAAAGAACCGCAAGTATGGTGGCTTTATCGCTCTTAGCCGTAAGGTAATGGGGTGTGGTGGACAGATAATAGGCCGAGTCACCAGGTTCCAGGTCATAGGAATCCTTGGCAATGGTCAGGTTGGCCGTACCTTCCAACACAAATATAAATTCTTCACCGTTATGAACGGATATTTCGTTTTCTTCTGTTTTTTCAAGCTGTACGATCAAAGCTTCCATGTGCCGGCCCTGTACTTCCGGGGCCAGACTCATATATGAATACACATTCTGTTTTCCGGTTTTGGAAGCAGACCTTGAGATATGTTTGCGTTCGTTTTTGCGGGTGATGGAATATAATTTTGTACCCATGCCGGAGACCAGACGTCCCACAGCCGAATCAAGAGCCTTGGACAGCTTCATTACCATTCCAAGCTGCGGTTTTTCCTTACCGCTTTCAATGTCTTCGAGCCGTTCCACGGCGAATCCTGTCAGACTGGACAGATCCTCTAAAGAAATTCCCCTCTCTTCCCTAAGCTGCCGTATACGGATACCCACTTCATCTACATCTCCGGCACCGCCACTGCTGATATTACCCGTGAGGTCTTCAAAATAATCCACATTGATGTGGGGAATTTTGTCCTTTTTTTCCATGGCATCTCCTTATGTCCTTAAAAAAGCGGGAATCAGCGGGAACAATATGAACAATGAGAGCAGCGCAGCTTATTGACCCAGCTTTTTCATAATTATGATACCCGGCACACCTTTTCGATGGGTGCCGGATACCGGTTTGGGGTCCGGGGTTAGGAGACCGGCAGTATCTGATCCGGTGTTTCTCCCAGTTTTTCCTTGAGCTGAGACAATCCAGGCCTGGCAAACTGCATATGGCCTTCCTTGAGCGTACGGCCGTTGATCATTGCTTCGGAGCGCAGGCGGGTGCCCACGGTTTTTTCCAGTTGCTTGCCAAGCCACAGGATTCTGTCTACATCATAACCATGTTCTATACCCATTTCGTCAATTTGTACAAGGGTATCTTCAAGGCAGACTAATCCGACAAACCGTTCGTCATCGTAATAGTAGTCACCGGTTCCTTTGATGGGTCGGTCATCCATAAAATTAGCCGGCTGTCCGCCAAGGCCGCCTAAGGTAGCTTCAAAGTGGCAGATTCCTGCCTGAAGTGCTGCCAACACAGAGGCAGAAGCAACACGTTTGGTTTCATGAAAGTGAGCAATATGAAGGCTTGTATCCGGGATTTCATCCAGGATCATGGAAAAGTATCGGTATACATCAGGAGCAGATGCAGACCCGTCATGGTCAGCATGCTCAATATCGGATGCACCAATATCCAACCAGTGTTTGGTAAACTCTACAGCATCTTTCATGTCTGTGGCACCTCCAATTGGAGAGCCCCAGATGGTGGAAACCGTACCGCACATTTTAATGCCTGCATCCGAGCATTTTTTAATACTTCGTTCTGCTTCTGCCCAGTAGTTGGGCAGGGTGGTGCCGGAATTGGCATAGTGGTGCTGCTCTTCCGTTGAGACCATCATAAGCACACGGTCTGGCCCAACCCCTCTTTTTTTAAGTTCGATCGCCCGGTCAACAGATGCTTCCCGGATGGTAATGGCGGTGAGGGTTACATCATTCATATCAATGCCTTTTTTGGCGGCTCTTGATACAAAATTATCCGAACGCAGGTGAGCTAAAAGTTCTTCTGCATCGGAAAATTGAGGCATGAGCCTCGGGTTGCCTAAGTTTGTGACTTCGATGTTGCGGCAGCCTGCAAAAATTAATTCTTCAAGGTAAGTGATCTTGGCCGGGGTGGAGATGAACTTTTCGAGATGCTGGAACCCGTCCCTGACCGTGATATCGCCGATGGTGACTTTTTTAGGCATTCTGGGGAAAATCTTCCAATAATCATATTCTGTCATGGTTTTCTCCTTTTTATTTAAAGTCTGGCTTAATAAAATCAGGGTTATTGTTTCATAAAAAAACCGGCTATTTTTAAAGGTACTAAAATCTAAAATTACCGAATGTTGGTTCCTCTATGGGGTTGAGCAGGCTGACTTCAAAAGCAAATGCGAGCCAGTCCCGTATTTCACTGAATTTTAAAACCCGGTCGTTGAGCAGCCTGGATCCGCAGAAAAAGGGATGGGCTTCGCCATCATACTTGTCTATCATTTTTTGCTGGAAGGCTGCCACTTGCTCATCTGTCATGGGCATTCCCTTTTTCTGGCTTTTTGCCTGCTCAATGGAAAGCAGAACACCGCCTGCACTTTTGCCGCTCATCACAGAGGTTCTGGCCCGCATGGTGGAGAACAGGAAATGGGGACGATAGGCCCGCCCGCACATGCCGTAGTTCGCTGCTCCATTGTCAGGTCCTATT
>JAKSAU010000703.1 GCA_022361535.1 Desulfobacterales bacterium | reverse complement strand
CGGAGGCCGAGAGCCCGTCGCCCCGAAAGTCTCCCGACGAGATTCGGAGATCCACCTCGTCCGCCGAGACGTTTCGGACCGTCATGTCCCCGGAGCTGGACCGCACGTCCATGCCGCCGACGGAAAAGTCCCGGACCACCAGGTCGTCGCTGCTGGTGACCACCGAGACCGCGCCGCCGAAGGACTCGGGCACGGTGGCGGCGAACATCGCCCGGCCGCTCTGAGACAATCCGAAGAAGCTCCGTCCCCGGGGGTAGAGCCGCACCGTCACCATCCGGCCGGTCTCTTCCACGACGAGGGACGGGACCGCCTTGTCCCGGTTCGACGTGATGGAGCCGCTGAGGTTCAGCGTCATGGCCCCGCCGGATCCGTCGCCGGCGATTTCGCTCTCGATGTCCAGGGTGCGCACGCAGAGGGAGCAGCTCAGGCCCCTCAGGTCGAACACCAGTTCGTCCACGCCGCGAAGGTCCACCTCGGCCGTGTCGTCCAGATCGTATTGCCGGCCGAACGCCGCGGCCGCCGCCAGGAGCAGCAGGGCACCCAGCATCAGTTTGTTCTTCATCGTCTTTCCTCCTCAATGCAGAACTGACCAGAATCTAATCGTCCCGTTCGCCGGTTGTCAGTCGCATGTTTGTCGGATTCGCCGTTTCTCCGTCGATGGCATAACTATGTGACGCCTCCTAAAACCATTTATCCGCCCGGATTTCCCTAGAATACACAGAGTTCGTAGATTTCGTCACGTTCGTGTAAATTCTCACCCTGAAAGAACCTGATGTTCGTCATGTTGTTTCTTGACGGATGTCACAAGCGCTCCCTATCATTGCATACACATTCATTTTCAGGAGAGAGAAATGAAGAAAATTATCGTCTTGGCGGTTGCCCTGGCGCTGTTGGGTGGCGTTGCGTTCGCAGCGGACAACCTCAGTCCGAGGTACCTGCGCATGCTCAGCCGGGAATCGGCGACCGACACCATCGACATCGCGTACTTCAATCCTGCCGGAACCGCGTTCCTGGAAAAAGGGTTCCACATTCAGGTGAACTACCAGGGGGCGTACCTGAACTACGCCCATACCCTGGCCGGGAACGAATACGCCTCTAAGACGATCGTTCCTTTCATCCCCTCGGGCTACCTCGGGTACAACGGCGGCCAGTGGGCGGTGTTCTTCGGATACAACATCCCCGCCGGCGGCGGAGCGTTGACATTCGAGGACGGCAACTACATCTTCGCCGCCATCGGCGCGGG
>JAKSAU010000219.1 GCA_022361535.1 Desulfobacterales bacterium | reverse complement strand
TGGTGGAAGGGTGAGCAGTTCTACCTGGGCTTCTTCACTTATGGAGGCGTCTTTACAGGCTTCTAAAAGCACTTCCCGGTACAACGCCTCTTTGGTTCTGAAATGGTAGTTTAGTGCGCCCAAGTGCACTTTGGCAGATCCTGCAATATCCCGTACTGTAACGCCCTTAAAGCCTTTCTCCGCGAAAAGACGGCCTGCGGCATCAATTATTTTTTGTCTTGTAATCAATGAATCTTTTGGTGTTCCCAACGCTTTCTCCTTAAAAAGACAATGAATCGAATGTTTGTTTCGAACAAATGTATAAAACAAATGTTTGGATGTCAAGGCGGTGCAGTTTTTTCTTGAACGTTCATTGTTGTGGTTGCCAATGAAAAGAAGTTGTTTAAATGTCCGACGTTCGGTATGGTGAGCCCGTATGAACAAGAAAATGAACAAAGCCTTTGATACCGGCCATATCAATGAAATTCTAAAAGGGGTTGTGGACCGGGTCACCTATCATAACCCGGACAATGGATGGTCCATTCTCAAGGTGTTGCCCTTTGACAATCTCAATAAAAGAGAAACCGTTGTTGTCCACCAGACAAAGGTATTTGCCGGTGCCACCATGGAGTTTGAAGGGGCATGGACAGTCCATCCCAAATTCGGCAGGCAGTTCAAGGCCATTCAAGCAAAAGAGAATAAACCGGCTACAGCCTCTGCCCTGGAAAAATACATTGGCTCCGGCCTGATCAAAGGGGTGGGACCTAAAACGGCCAAAAAAATCGTCAGGCATTTCAAAGACCAGACCCTGGATGTTTTTGAATCCGACATTGGAAGACTCACTGAAGTGCCGGGGATTGCCCAGAAAAAACTGACCATGATTTCCGATGCCTGGCAGGAGCACAGGGCGATACGGGATGTGATGATGTTTTTGCAGTCCCATGGTATTTCTACCCTGTTTGCTGTCAGAATTTTCAAGGAGTATGGAGAAAACGCCATTGCCTGGACCACGCAGGATCCTTACCGGTTGGCATCTGACTTTTACGGCATCGGTTTTTTTTCTGCTGATAAAGTAGCATTGAGCATAGGGCTTTCACCGGACAGCCCTCAACGGATTACCGCAGGGATTCGCCATGTATTGTCTGCAGCCCGTGATTTCGGGCATTGTTATTTGACCGCTCCCCAGATCCGGGATCAGGTCAAAGAACTGCTTTCCCTGGATCTTTCAGATAAACTGGACCAACTCCTTGATAAAATGGAAAAAGAGCGACTGCTCATGCGACGGGAT
>JAKSAU010000293.1 GCA_022361535.1 Desulfobacterales bacterium | reverse complement strand
GGTGCATGAGTCTATGCATAATCGGATTTGCCGGCCTGCCGAGACGGAAATATAATTTTGTTTTGGTTTCGTTGGCACCTTCGACGTATTTTATTAATGGAAGGAGGTGTAAGTAATTGCTGAACATATCCCAGAAAAAAGAGCTGGTCGAAAGGCTTTCAAAGCAGCTGGCCGATGCGGAAATCTCAGTACTGGTAGACTATAAGGGTTTGACCGTATTGCAGGTGACAGAACTTCGCGCGAAGCTCAGGGAAGCAGGCGTTCAGATGGAGGTTGTTAAAAACACTCTCATGAGATTGGCTTCCAAAGGAACCGACTCTGAGGTGCTTGAGGATCTATACAAAGGTCCTAATGCAATCATCGTTTCTCAGGACGATCCTGTAGCCCCTGCTAAAATTCTCGTAGATTTTGCAAAAGACAATGAAAAACTGGAGATCAAAGGCGCAGCCCTTGGCGGAAATCTTCTTAGCGTAGATGACATCAAGCAGCTGGCAAAAATGCCATCCAAAGAAGATCTGCTTGCAAAACTGGTCTACACACTCAATGCCGTTCCAACAAATCTGGTCAACGTGCTTTCTGGTGTGCCCAGGTCTTTTGTCAATGTGCTTAATGCTGTTAAAGATCAAAAAGACGCAGCTTAACCCAATTAAACCAAAATATAAATTTTTAAAGTACGATATACTTTCGTTACAATTTTAGGAGAAATAAAATGGCTGATATCACTAAAGATGATGTTATAGAATTCATTGCAAACATGAGCGTTCTGGAACTTTCCGAACTGGTTAAAGAACTTGAAGACAAATTTGGCGTATCTGCTGCTGCACCCGTTATGATGGGTGGTGCAATGCCTGCTGCTGGCGATGCCGGTGCTGCTGCTGAAGAAAAGACCGAGTTCGACGTTGTTCTGGAAACTGTTGGTGACAAAAAGATCAATGTTATCAAAGAAGTTCGTGCCATTACAGGCCTTGGTCTGAAAGAAGCCAAAGCGCTCGTCGAAGAAGCCCCCAAAGCTGTTAAAGAGGGTGTTGCTAAAGATGAAGCCGAAAAGATCAAAGAACAACTTGAGGGTGCAGGCGCTCAGGTATCTGTAAAATAGTTTTGCATAGCTGATAAGCACAATTCTGTTTGTGCATAAACTATATGCGGGGGCAAGGCAATAGTGCCATGTCTCCGCTTTTACGGTTGGAAAAACTCACATTGGGAGATATCATGACCGGAAGTCTTTTGACGAACAAGCGTATTAGAAAAGAGTTTGGCAGTAAAAGAAAAATTATAGATATCCCGGATCTTATCGGGATGCAGCGCGATTCTTTCGAGAGTTTCCTTCAAAGAGACATTCCTCCCCAGGAAAGAGAGGAAAAGGGGCTCCATTCAGTATTTAAATCGGTGTTTCCTATCAAGGATTTTACCGATACCTCCTCCTTGGAATATGTGTCCTATTCTTTTGGGGAAACCAAACACTCCATGAAAGAGTGTATCAGTCGTGGGATGACCTATGATATCCCTGTTAATATCAGGGTTAGGCTTGTCGTCTATGATCATGACAAAGAAACTGATTTATCCACAATTCGGGACATAAAAGAGCAGGAAATATACTTTGGCACAATTCCGTTGATGACCCCGAGAGGAACGTTCATCATTAACGGAACGGAGCGTGCCGTAGTCTCCCAGCTGCACCGTTCATCAGGCGTTTTCTTTGATCATGATAAAGGTAAGAACTATTCAACCGGTAAAATCATATACAATGCTAGAATTATCCCTGTGCGCGGTTCCTGGATCGATATGGAAATCGATGCTAAGGATATTGTAAACATCCGTATAGACCGGCGCCGCAAATTTCCGGTATCCATTCTTTTTAAAGCCTTTGGTTATACTGCAGAAGATATCCTTGATTTCTTTTATACCAAAGAAAAAATTGTCCGCAAAAACGGATCTTTCTTCAGAGAGTTTGTAGCTGATAATCTGGTTCGTCAAAGGGCAAGCTTTGATATTAAATCTCCTGAAACCGGTGAAGTTGTGGTTAAAGCAGGTCGGATTTTTACCAAGCGTGCACTAAAACAGCTCAAGGAAGAGTCCCTGGATTTCATCCCCATCAACGAGGATGAAATTCTTGATAAGGGATTTGCAAAAAATTACTTCGACGGAAATGAAATGTTGTTCAAAGCAGGTGAAGTTATCACCGAAGATACTTTTGAGCAATTCGAAGAAAAAGGTCTTGATGAGTTTCACATCCTTTACGTAGATCAAAGAAGTTCTGATTCCATGCGCAAAACCCTGGTTTCTGACAAGATTGAGACCAAGGAAGAGGCCTTGATGGATATCTACCGTCGGCTCCGTCCCGGTAACCCTGCTACTATTGAAGTGGCTCAGGACTTTATCGATCATTTGTTTTTCCGTCAGGCTTACTACGACCTGTCCAAGGTTGGACGTTTGAAAATGAACCACCGTCTCGGTGTTAATACCAAGATTGACGTCAAAACTTTGAGAAAAGAAGATGTTCTGCTGACAGCTTCTACCCTGATTGAGCTTAAAGATACTCAGGGCCAGGTAGATGATATTGATCATCTTGGTAACAGGCGTGTACGCGCGGTTGGTGAGCTGCTTGAGAATCACTATCGCATTGGTCTGGTTCGAATGGAAAGAGCCATCAAAGAAAAAATGAGTATGCAGGAAGTGGATGCAATGATGCCCCACGACCTGATCAACCCGAAACCGGTTTCAGCCGTTGTCAGGGAATTCTTTGGTACATCTCAGCTCTCCCAGTTTATGGATCAGACCAATCCGCTGTCTGAAACAACCCATAAAAGGCGTCTGTCTGCTTTGGGACCTGGCGGTCTGACCCGTGAACGTGCCGGATTTGAGGTTCGTGACGTTCATCCTTCCCATTACGGCAGAATTTGTCCTATTGAAACGCCTGAAGGGCCGAACATCGGTCTGATTGTTTCTTTGTGCACCTATGCCCGGGTAAATGACTTTGGGTTTATTGAAACCCCATTCCGTCTCGTTGAGGGCGGAAATGCCAGCAAAGAAATCCAGCACCTGAGTGCCTTTGAGGAAAAAGAACACCCAATTGCCCAGGCAAATGCGCCCCTTGATGCAGATGGCAATTATATTAATCCTACGGTTTCAGCCAGGGTGGCAGGTGAGTTTGAAATGATCTCTCCGGAGGACGTTAAGTTTATGGACGTTTCTCCAAACCAGCTGGTATCCGTGTCCGCATCGTTGATTCCCTTCCTCGAAAACGATGATGCCAACAGGGCGCTGATGGGGTCCAATATGCAACGCCAGGCCGTACCTTTGATTCAGAGTGAGGCACCGCTGGTAGGTACAGGTATGGAACCTGTGGTTGCCAGAGATTCCGGTGTTACTATCGTAGCTGAGTGTGACGGAGTGGTTGTGGATGTTGATTCCAAGCGAATCGTTGTAAAAAATGATGACAGCCCTGATCCCAAATTTGAAAAAGCTGTCTCTATATATAATTGTACAAAATTCGTTCGCTCCAACCAGAACACCTGTTTTAACCACAGGCCTATTGTTGAAAAAGGTGAGGCTGTCAAAAAGGGTCAGGTTATCGCTGACGGGCCTTCTACAGAGCTTGGCGAGCTTGCCTTGGGTAAAAACGTTACCGTAGCTTTTATGCCTTGGGATGGGTACAACTACGAGGATTCCATCCTGGTCTCCGAACGTCTGGTTAAAGACGGTGTCTATACTTCGGTTCACGTAGAGGAATTTGAAGTCCTGGCCCGTGATACAAAGCTTGGTAAAGAGGAGATTACAAGGGATATTCCCAATGTGGGTGAAGAAGCCCTTAAAAATCTTGATGAAAGCGGCATTATCCGTTTAGGTGCTGAAGTGCAGTCAGGTGATATCCTGGTTGGTAAGATCACGCCAAAAGGTGAAACCCAGCTTTCTCCCGAAGAAAAATTGCTTCGGGCCATTTTCGGTGAAAAAGCCGGTGATGTAAAAGATACGTCTCTTTGCGTGCCTCCTGGTGTTAAAGGTAAGGTTATCGATGCTAAAGTTTTTTCACGGCGCGGATTGCCCAAAGATGACAGAACCCGCCTCATTGAAGACGAAGAAATCGAGCGCCTTGAAAAAGACAGAGATGATGAAATTAAAATCATCACCGAGGTTGGTCGTGAAAAAGTCGAAACCCTCTTAGAGGGTGCTGAGCTGCTCAGTGACCTTGAGCGTAACGGTAAAGTCATGGTAAAGGCTGGCGCCAAGGTAAAGGCCGGTGTGTTTGAAAAAATTCCGGTCTCCGTGCTTGTGAATGTGGCTGTCGAAGATGCAGTACTTACAGAGAAAGCACAAGTTGTTCTTGAGCAAGCCCAGGATCAGATTAAAAAAGCAAGAGAGCACTTTAACCGTCAGGTATCCCGTTTTGAAAAGGGTGATGACCTCCCGCCAGGCGTACTCAAACTGATCAAGATTTCCGTTGCTATGGAGCGGGTATTGTCAGTTGGTGATAAAATGGCGGGTCGTCATGGGAACAAAGGTGTTGTTTCCAGGATCTTGAGAGTTGAGGACTTGCCGTATTTTGCTGATGGCCGTCCGGTTGATATGGTGCTCAATCCCTTGGGTGTTCCATCTCGTATGAATGTTGGTCAGATTCTTGAAATTCATCTGGGTCGGGCTGCATTTACATTGGGACAGCAGATTGATGAAATGCTCGAAGAAAAGAAATTAGAGCAGCTCCGGGATAAGGTAAAAGCTATCTTTGCTCTGACCCAAAAACAGAAAGACGGGCAGGTAGAAGATGTCCTTACCCGTGATATCGACGCAATGGATGATGACAAGCTGGTGGATTTTGCTTCTCTTTACAGAAGGGGGGTTCATACAGCCACACCGGTTTTTGATGGTGCCACCGAGGAGGAAATCAAAGAGCTGATCCAAATGGCAGATTGTGACCCTTCCGGCCAATCCATTCTTTACGATGGCCGTACTGGTGAGCCATTTGATAAGCCTGTGACTGTTGGAACCATGTACATGCTTAAGCTTCACCATTTGGTTGATGATAAGCTTCATGCCCGGTCTATTGGTCCTTATTCGCTGGTAACCCAGCAACCACTTGGCGGTAAAGCCCAGTTTGGTGGTCAGCGTCTTGGTGAGATGGAAGTGTGGGCCATGGAAGCTTATGGTGCAGCTCACGCGCTACAGGAGTTCCTCACGGTTAAGTCTGACGATATGACCGGTAGAACCCGTATGTATGAAAAAATTGTAAAAGGCCAGAACGTCCTTGAACCTGGTATGCCGGAATCCTTCAGGGTTCTGACAAAAGAGCTGAATGCGCTGGGTCTGGATATGAATCTTATAGAAGGAAGCAAATAAGGAGAAGACATTGGACAATATTTATGATTTCTTCGCAAAACCCAAAGATCCTAAGATTTACCAGGGCGTTCAGATTAGCCTGGCATCTTCCGACCAGATCCGGGAATGGTCCCACGGCGAAATAAAAAAGCCTGAGACCATTAACTACAGAACATTCAAGCCCGAACGTGACGGTCTGTTCTGTGCCAAGGTGTTTGGTCCGACAAAGGATTACGAGTGTAACTGCGGAAAATACAAACGCATGAAGCACCGTGGGGTTGTCTGCGAGAAGTGTGGGGTTGAGGTTATCCAGTCCAAGGTAAGACGTGAGAGAATGGCTCATATCGAGCTTGCCTCTCCGGTCTCCCATATCTGGTTCCTGAAAAGTCTGCCTTCTAAGATCGGCAATGTTTTGGACCTGACACTTAAAAATTTGGAAAAGGTCCTTTATTTTGACTCTTATATCGTGATTGATCCCAAAGACACCGGCTTGAAGAAAATGCAGCTGTTGTCAGATGATCAATACTACGAAGCCATTGAAACCTTTGGTGACGAAGCGTTTGATGCGGGTATCGGTGCAGAGGCTATCCTGACTCTTCTTGAAGAGATTCATCTTCAGGAAGTTCATGATGAGCTCAAAGAAGAGATCGGCATGACCAAGTCTGTGGCCAAGCAGCAGAAAATGGCCAAGCGGCTTAAAGTAATAGATGCCTTTTTGAATTCAGGCATTGAGCCGGCTCGGATGATCCTGACAGCATGTCCTATTTTACCACCGGATCTCAGGCCATTGGTACCGCTTGAAGGCGGTCGGTTTGCTACATCTGACCTTAACGATCTTTACCGCCGTGTCCTCAACCGGAATAACCGTTTAAAGAGATTGGTTGACCTGAATGCACCGGACATTATTGTTCGGAACGAAAAACGGATGCTTCAGGAAGCAGTCGACGTGCTCTTTGACAACGGCCGCCATGGCAGAGTTGTTACCGGAACCAACAAACGGCCTCTCAAATCCCTTTCTGATACCTTAAAAGGTAAACAGGGCAGGTTCCGTCAGAATCTGCTGGGTAAACGTGTGGATTATTCCGGCCGTACCGTTATTACCGTTGGGTCAGAATTGAGACTTCACCAGTGCGGTATTCCTAAAAAGATGGCTCTTGAGTTGTTTAAGCCCTTTATCTACAACTATTTAGAGCAAAAAGGACTGGTATCAACAGTAAAAAGCGCCAAGAAAATGGTGGAAAGAGAAGAGACTGAGGTCTGGGATGCATTGGAAGCTGTGGTAAAAGAATACCCGGTGATGCTCAACAGGGCGCCAACCCTCCATCGTCTCGGATTCCAGGCTTTTGAGCCTGTGCTTATCGAAGGTAAAGCTATCCAGCTTCATCCTTTGGTTTGTCCTGCATTCAATGCTGACTTTGACGGTGACCAGATGGCCGTTCATGTGCCTCTTTCGCTGGAATCACAGCTTGAAGCCCGGGTCATGATGCTTTCTACCAACAACATTTTGTCTCCTGCTAACGGGCAGCCAATTATTGTACCCACCCAGGATATTGTACTGGGTATCTACTATATGACGCGTGCGGTATCCAGCCAGCGCGGAGAGGGTATTACCTTCTCAGGTATCGAAGAAGTGCGCTATGCATTCGATGCTGGTGAGCTTGATCTGCATGCCAAGATTAAGGTGCGCATCGATGACAAGATGTATGAGACCACTACCGGTCGAATTTTGCTTTGGGAAACAATTCCGGGTGATGTGCTGTTAGACATGAGCCGGATCAGAACTGAAACCCAGGAAGATGCTGAAGCTGCGCTTGCCGACCTCAAAGCAGGTGAAGATTTCGATGCGGTTCTGGATAAGTACAGTGATGATGAGATTAAAAAGACCCGTGGTAAAACAGGTATTCTGACACGTAAAGAGTTTAAGAACATTTTTCAGGTTTCTGATGTTGTGGTTGAACAGCTTTACGGAATGAAAGAAGGTCAGTTTACCGATGTCAGAGTTGTAGGTGATAAGTATACCATCTTCAAGGTTGACGAAAGGAATTCAACTCTGCCTTTTACCCTGGTAAACAAGCTTATGGATAAGGGATCCATTGTAAGGCTTATCGACTATGCCTACAGAAATATCGGGTTGAAAGAAACCGTTATCCTGTCTGACCGGCTAAAAGATATCGGATACAAATACTCCACCTTGGGTGGACTGTCCATTTGTGTGGATGACATGATCATTCCTGATACCAAATGGGATATGATAAATAAGGCTGAACAGAGCATTGAAGACATAAAAAATCAGTACTCTGAAGGTCTGATTACTCAGGGTGAAAAATACAATAAGGTTGTTGATATCTGGGCTCAGGCAACAGACGATATTGCCAATTCCATGATGGAAGTCATGAAGAATCCCCCCAGAAAAGAAGGTGAAGAAGATAAAGAAGAACTGAACGCCGTTTATGTAATGGCCGACTCCGGCGCCCGTGGTTCTAAAGATCAGATGCGTCAGTTGGCTGGTATGCGTGGTTTGATGGCTAAGCCGTCAGGTGAGATCATCGAAAACCCAATTACTGCATGCTTCCGTGAGGGGCTCTCTGTTCTTCAGTACTTTATTTCTACACATGGTGCCCGTAAAGGTCTAGCTGATACGGCACTGAAAACAGCCAACTCCGGTTATCTGACGCGTCGTCTTGCCGATGTGGGGCAGGACTGCACAATTGTGGAAGTTGATTGTGGTACGATTAACGGAATTGAAGTTGAAGCCCTGTATGAAGGTGGAGAAATTATTCAGACGCTGGGTGAGAGAATTCTGGGTCGTGTGACACAGGAAGAAATCAGGGATCCTTATTCCGATGAGTTCATCGTTGGTGTGGATACTGAGCTTGACGAATCCCACGTTGCCCAAATTGAGGCGGCCGGTGTTCAAAAAGTGAAAATCAGATCGGTTTTGACATGTAATTCCAAGCACGGAGTTTGCTCACGCTGCTATGGACGTGATCTGGCCCACGGCGTTACAGTGGAGATCGGGCAGGCAATCGGTATTGTGGCTGCCCAATCTATTGGTGAGCCTGGTACTCAGTTGACCATGCGTACCTTCCATATCGGTGGTACGGCTTCACGAAAGGTTGAGGTCGCAGAGATCAAGGCCAGGGTAGGTGGTATCCTCAAGTACAATGAAGATATCCAGACCGTAACCTCTGCCGAGGGCGAAGTTATTGTCATGAACCGTAAAGGCGGCGGTGTGACCATTGTGGGTGAAGAAGGGCGTGAACGCGCCAAAGAAACCGTAATTTACGGTGCCACCCTTCACGTAAAAGATGGTCAGACGATTGAGCCGGGTGATATCATTGCTTCTTGGGATCCGTTTACTACGCCAATCATTACCGAAGTATCCGGTAGGGTAAGGTTTGCTGATATTATGGTCGGTAATACCGTACAGGAACAGATTGACCCGGTTACCGGAAAGGTGTCTAGGACAATTATTGAAGGCAAGGATGCTGATATTCGACCAAGGATTACTGTCAAGGATACCGACGGCAAATCCGTAAAGCTGCCAAATTCCAAAACACCTGCGCGGTATTACTTGCCGGTCAACGCCATTCTGACCGTTGAAGAAGACGATCAGATCATGGCGGGTGATGTTATCGCCAAGCTGCCCCGTGCAACTACAAAAACCAAAGATATTACCGGTGGTCTGCCCAGGGTTGCGGAGTTGTTCGAAGTCAGAAAACCAAAAGATCCCACTGTACTAACCGAAATCGACGGTTACGTTGCCGTGTCTAAAGGTACCAAGGGGCGTCAGAAAGTGACCGTGACACCGTCTGATGTGGGAGAGAAGAAAGAATATGCTATCCCCAAAGGGCAACATGTGTCCGTGTATGACGGCGACTATGTAAAAGCGGGTGATCCGCTGATTGCCGGATCTGCCAATCCCCAGGACATCATGAATATCATGGGTGAAGTGGCCCTGGCCAAATATCTGGTTGACGAGGTCCAGGAGGTTTACCGGCTCCAGGGTGTACGGATCAACGACAAGCACATTGAGGTGGTCATCCGCCAGATGATGCGTCGTGTAAAAGTTATCTCTACCGGAGATACAAACTTTATTCCCGACGAGCAGGTCGACCGTATCCTTTTTGAGGAGACCAACAGGGAAGTCGCCATGAATGGTGGCGAACCTGCCAAAGGTGAGCCTTTGATTCTTGGTATTACCAAAGCATCTTTGTCTACGGACAGTTTCCTTTCCGCGGCATCCTTCCAGGAAACTACCAAGGTGCTAACCCTTGCAGCCATCGAAGGCAAGTACGATAGCCTGAAAGGTCTAAAGGAAAATGTCGTGATGGGGCGTTTGATCCCTGCTGGGACAGGCTTTCCTGGTTACAACGACATCGAAGTAGAGTATGGTGAATTTACCGAGGTTTAGATAAAAAATAATTATTGCTTGACAATTTTTAAAAGTGAAAGTAAGATTAAATATTTTGTCGTGTCTGGCGACATATTATATTTGATGAAGGAGCGTTGGGAAAGTTATGCCGACCATTAATCAATTGGTAAGAAAAGGTAGAAAGAAAGCAGAGAAGAAGGTGAGTACACCTGCTTTGAAGGGTGGGCCCCAGAAACGCGGCGTATGCACCAGGGTGTATACCTCTACCCCTAAAAAACCGAACTCCGCCTTGAGGAAGGTGGCCCGGGTTCGTTTGACAACCGGCATGGAAGTTGCGGCTTACATTCCCGGTATGGGTCATAACCTTCAGGAACACTCTGTTGTTCTGGTAAGGGGCGGCAGGGTAAAGGACCTTCCCGGTGTGCGCTATCATATCGTCAGGGGTGCGTTGGATACCCTGGGTGTGGATGACAGGCGTCAGGGCCGTTCAAAATACGGTGCTAAACGTCCGAAATAGCGACTGGTGCACACTCGTAACTAAATAGAGAATAATTTTGGTGGACATTAGAAATGGCAGAAAAGTTAATAATTAAAGAAAATTTCATGCAGGATGCCACACAGCAAGAGAAGCTTGCAGCTAAGTTTGTCAACTGTGTTATGAAGGACGGTAAAAAGAATGCCGCTCGAAAAGTGGTAACCAATGCATTGATGATCGCCGAAGAAAGAGTTGGTGAGCCTGCTCTGGACGTGTTCAAGAAAGCAATCGACAATATCAGACCTTCTGTAGAGGTGAAATCCAGAAGAATCGGCGGGTCCACCTACCAAGTGCCCACTGATATCAAGCCGAGTCGTCAGACTGCGCTTGCCTTTAGATGGTTGATCAGCTACAGCCGTAGCAGGTCTGAAAAAGGATATGCCAATAAATTGGCAGCCGAATTGCTCGACGCTTACAATGAACGTGGTGGGGCGATTAAGAAGAAAGAAGATACGCACAAGATGGCAGAAGCCAACAAGGCATTTGCCCATTTTCGGTGGTAAATAGTTTGAAAAATCTTTGAAAACATTCCACAGGAGGAATACAGAAGATGGCTAAGGAGAAATTTGAGCGGACTAAACCGCATGTGAACATCGGCACGATCGGTCATATTGACCATGGGAAGACCACTCTGACCGCAGCAATCACTAAGCTTGCTGGTATGAAAGGCAACGCCGACTTTGTTCCCTTTGATGAAATCGACAAGGCGCCCGAAGAAAGAGAACGTGGTATTACTATTGCTACCGCCCATGTTGAATATGAGACAGAAAATCGTCATTATGCCCACGTTGACTGCCCGGGCCATGCTGACTATATCAAGAATATGATTACTGGTGCTGCCCAGATGGACGGCGCGGTTCTCGTTGTTTCCGCTGATGATGGCCCCATGCCTCAGACTCGTGAGCATATTCTGCTTGCCCGTCAGGTTGGTGTGCCCAAGATCGTTGTTTTCCTGAATAAATGTGACATGGTTGATGACGAAGAGCTTATCGAGTTGGTAGAAATGGAGCTTCAGGAGCTTCTCGATACTTATGAGTTCCCTGGCGACGATACTCCGATTATCCGTGGTTCTGCTCTCAAGGCTCTTGAATGTGATGACGTTGATGCTGATGAAGCTGCTCCTATTTTTGAGTTGCTTGAAACGCTTGACACTTATGTTGATGAGCCCGAAAGAGATACTGATAAGCCATTCTTGATGCCTATCGAAGACGTTTTCTCTATCTCAGGTCGTGGTACCGTTGTTACCGGTCGTATCGAGCGTGGTATCATTAAGACTGGTGAAGAAATTGAAATCGTTGGTATCAGAGAAACTCAGAAAACAGTTTGTACCGGCGTTGAAATGTTTAGAAAGCTTCTCGACGAAGGTCAGGCTGGGGACAATGTTGGCCTGCTGCTGCGCGGTACCAAGCGTGATCAGGTGGAACGTGGTCAGGTTTGTTGTAAACCCGGTTCCATTAATCCCCACACCAAGTTTAAAGCTGAAATGTATGCCCTGAGTAAAGAAGAAGGTGGTCGTCATACTCCGTTCTTTAGCGGTTATAGGCCTCAGTTTTTCTTCAGAACTACTGATATTACAGGTGTTCTGACTCTGGAAGAAGGCGTTGAAATGATCATGCCTGGTGACAATGCCACCATTAACGTTGAGCTGATCAACCCCATCGCAATGGAAAAAGAACTTCGTTTTGCTATCCGTGAAGGCGGCCGCACTGTCGGCGCCGGCGTTGTTGGTGAAATTGTAGAATAAGAAAGAACAATAAAAATGTTGAAGACTAAAATTAGAATTAGGCTCAAAGCTTATGATCATAAGCTGCTTGATCAGTCTTCAGTAGATATTGTTGATACGGCAAGGAAAACCGGCGCCAGAATAGTGGGGCCGGTTCCCCTTCCCACCAGGATCAACAAGTTTACTGTGCTGCGTTCTCCTCACGTAAATAAAAAGTCACGTGAGCAGTTTGAAATCAGAACGCATAAAAGAATGATGGATATTCTTGAGCCCACGCAGCAGACGGTTGACGCCTTGATGAAACTTGATCTTTCTCCCGGCGTTGATGTTGAAATTAAATTATAGGTCATTAACAGGAACTTAAACGATTATGAGTGCATTACTTGGAAAGAAAATCGGGATGACCAATGTGTTTTCCTCTGATGGAAGACTCGTTCCTGTTACTGTGCTGCAGGTCGGACCCTGTGTGGTTACTCAGGTTAAAACTGAAGAAACCGACGGATACACCGCGCTGCAGCTTGGGTTTGATGAAAAACCTGTTGAACGTTTAAATAAACCCATCGCAGGGCATCTGAAAAAAGCAACTGACAAAGGGTTTCGGGTGATGAAAGAATTCAGAACCGACTCCGTTGAAGAAGTTGAAGCAGGTGCTACCCTGGGTGTAGATATGTTCTCCGTAGGTGAAAAGGTCACTGTGACCGGGATCTCAAAAGGTCGCGGATTCCAGGGAACCATCAAAAGACACGGATTCAGCCGTGGACCTGAAACCCATGGTAACAGAAACCACCGGAAACCCGGTTCAGTGGGTAACTCCGCATGGCCTGGAAAAATCATAAAAGGCAAAAAAATGCCTGGTCATATGGGTGTTGACAAGACCACTGTCAAAAACCTTACGATTGTAGATATTAAGCACGACGATAATCTCATCTTGGTCAAGGGCGCAGTCCCGGGCTTTAAAACAGGGGTTGTCGAGGTGCGGAAAACTGATGTAAAAAAATAGTTTTTTAGCGTTCAAAAAATAGTTGAACGCACATCAGTCTTTAAGAAAAGACTAAAACGCGGCTATGGGTATTGCAACAATTTCGCAGTGATG
>JAKSAU010000726.1 GCA_022361535.1 Desulfobacterales bacterium | reverse complement strand
GTTCCCTGAGAAAACCTGGAAAAAAACAGAAATCGGCACCCGGAATGGTCGTCCGTTTGATTAAAAAGGACATGGAATCCGGTAAATTAAATCCGGGGGATAAGTTGCCGCCGCAGACAAAGATGGCCGGTGATTACGGTGTGGGCATTTCATCCGTCCGGGAGGCCGTAAACACATTGGAGGTAATGGGGTTGCTGGAAGTTATCCAGGGCAGCGGCACCTATGTCAAGGAAATACAGCCTTACAGCAACGCCTTGGGTGATGACCTTGAGTCCGGCCTGGCAAATGCATCTCCTTTTGAACTGTTTGAACTGAGAGAACTCCTGGAATGCCGGGCCGCGGGCCTGGCAGCTACTCTCGCAGTACAGTCCGCCGGATCTGTCTGCGCCGCTGAAGAGAGAACTGGTGCGCCTGGTCGAGGCAGACGGGATAAAACTGAATCCGGAATGGCTGATTGCCGGGTTTCATTCGCCAGACAATTGACAGTAATCAAAGCGTATGAATCCCGGTGATGATACGCTTATCCTTCCGGATCGATGTCATAATACTTTTTCGGCAGCCGGGGTTCCGAAAGAAAGGCAAGATTGGGTACCGGATATTTGTAGGCGCCTTTGCCCCGAACGTAATTTAATCCCTCCGTGACGATATCAAACTTTGAACGGGGAACGGCAAATGACATTTCATGATCCTGGGTGCCGGCAAAAATCCGCTCTCCCGGGCCCGGCACCATATAGGTACACGCATCGGCCTGAATCACACCTGCAATCCATGCGGAACACCCGTAGCGGCCGGTGCTGACCGAGTTGATTCCGGGGCCGTGCCTGAAGTTGGCGCCCTGGATAAGCGTCAGGATCTGGGCAGGGGTTCCGTAGGCGACAACCACATCCGGAATAAAGCCGCACCTGTCCACCGGTGCCAGCCATACTTCCCTGTAGCGGTGAAGCGGCCATCTCGGATAGGAGGCCTCCATTTTCTTCATGCAATCCGTTTCGTCCTGGTAAAATCCGGCTGCTGTGCCCTCTAAAAATATGTCCGGTTTGACATGGCCCATGAAAACCCTGGGCAGCGGGCAGGCATGGTCCTGTTTTCCGAAAGCCATTGTCCAGCCGTAGGTTCTTGCGATGGACATCCCCTGGCACACGGCCAACGGATTTCCGACATCCTCTATGGGGTACTTTAACTTTTCCGGCGGCACATCC
>JAKSAU010000686.1 GCA_022361535.1 Desulfobacterales bacterium | reverse complement strand
TATAATGAAGGAATGAGAACGGCTGACGTTGTCATATTTGCAGGTGCAACAAAGGGGCGATATCTGTCATGGCAGGTGAAACAGTTTTTTGACAGAAGCTTTTTTAATACCCACACCCCAACACTTAAGGGAAAGCAAATCGGCTTTCTTATTTCCGGTCCTTTTCAGCAACTGGCAAATCTGCAACAGATCCTGCAAGCATATGTTGAATGGCAGAAAGCAAACCTGATCGGTTTTGTAAGTGACGAATATAAAGCTTCCGATCAATTGGATGGCCAAATAGACAGCCTGGCCCAAAATACTGCCGCATTTTTAGAGTCATTTTACCAGCGGCCCTCTACATTCCTTGGTGTGGGCGGTATGAAAATATTCAGAGACGATATCTGGGGACGATTGCGCTTTGTATTTCAGGCAGATCACAACCATTATACTGAAAACGGATACTACGACTTCCCGCAAAATGAAAAAGCAACCCTGGAATTCAACGAACAAATGATAGAAGCAATGGCAGACCCGAATATCCGCCAGTCAATGAGAGATACCTTTAAAACAAATATGGTAAAACCCCACCAGCAGGTAGTAGATCAGGCATGATGGTACGAAAGTAGACCTATTCGGCTCTCAAAAATATGGTTCTTTATTATGCGTGTAGATTAATTGTTGGTAGCATCCCCAAATGAAAGTATTGCCGTTTGAGTACTTAGGCTCGTTAGTTCTAAGAAGACGGCATCAGGCGAGTTTTTGAAAAAAATTCGGCAGCCGCTTCTTAGAACTAACGAGCCGGTTTTTATTATGTGGGATCCCCCTGCCCACCAGGGCCAATCGAAAATCTGTTTTGAGAATTCCTATAGCTTAACCGTGGAGGCACGACCCTGCGCTTTGCCCATACGGACAATTATTTATCACCCCATCCCCTGAAAAAGGAATGGGGTGATAAACTTCTTCTTTTTTTTTAAACCGGCAGTTTAATACCGTCCGAGAATCCTTAAAACCTCTGATTTTTCTTCAAGCTGCGTCATCAAGGGAGCCAGGTCTTCTTTGAGGATATCTGCTTCAAGATCAGCATAAAACATATATTCCCACGGCTTTCCGATAACCGGCCTTGATTCCAGTTTAACCAGGTTAATCTGATATTCTGAGAATACCTTCATAACCTCGAACAAGGCTCCGGGTTTATTCCCGGTGGAGAAAATAATAGACGTTTTCGCCACTTTTTTATTGCCTTTGTACTCGCGGGCAATAATGGCAAACCGGGTATAGTTCATGGGGTTGTCTTCAATGGATTCGGCTATGACATCCATGTCAAATATGTCCGCGGCCATAACAGGCCCAATGGCTGCAAGGGTCTTATCATTGGATTCTTTGACCTTGCGTACGGCTGAAGCGGCAGCTTTTACAGGAACCAATTTAGCATCCGGGTATTGTTCAAGATAGTTACGGCACTGTTCAAAGGCATGGGCCGGGGCAAGTATTTGTTTTATGGCTTTTGCATCAGCACCGGGATGTGTAATCATGGCATGCTTGATGCGAATGGTCACCTCTCCAATAATCTTGAGTTCGTATTCCTGGAGCAGGTCATAGTTTTCATGGATCGAGCCGGACAAAGAATTTTCTACAGGTACGACACCATACTCAACATCCCCGCTTTCGACACCTGAGAAAATATCCCTGAAGGTTTTCATAGGCACCGATGTAATATCATCTCCAAAATAAGAAAGGCTGGCCTTGTGCGAATACGAGCCATTCTCACCGATGAAAGCGGCAGTCTTAGACGTATTGCCACCTAGGTTTGAAATGACCTCGGACTTTTTCAAGTAATCGTAATCCAGTTGCTTGCCCACAACAGGTGCAATTACGTAAATATCTCGCGCCAGGTTTCCGAACTGTTCGGGGTAAAGACTTTGTGGTCCGTCGGAAAGCGCTTGTTCCGGGTTGTTATGAACCTCGATCATCAGGGCGTCGGCACCTGCAGCCACGGCAGCCCTGGCCATTGGCGCAACCTTTTCCCGGATGCCTGTGGCATGGCTGGGATCAATGATAATGGGCAGATGGGTTAGATTTTTTAACACCGGAATGGCAGACAAATCCAGGGTGTTCCGGGTATAGGGTTCAAATGTCCGGATTCCCCGCTCGCACAGGATTATATTGGTATTACCGCCTGCAGCAATATATTCTGCAGACATGAGCCACTCCTGGATGGTGGAAGCAAGGCCGCGCTTGAGAA
The DNA here is from genome assembly GCA_022361535.1 of Desulfobacterales bacterium. The sequence continues at coordinate 8,816 of JAKSAU010000686.1, read as the reverse complement.
CAATGGGCTTGCTCATTTTCCCCACACATTTGAGCAGTTCAAAATTCTGCATGTTCCTGGCACCTATCTGGACTACATCAACGTATTTTTCCATGAGGTCCGCCTGGGTAGGAGATGTCATTTCCGTGACCACACCAAGACCGGTTTTTTCCCGGACTTCTGCAAGGATTTTAAGGCCTTCTTCCTCCAGACCCTGAAAGGAATACGGGGATGATCTTGGTTTATAAGCACCGCCCCTGAACAAAACAGCACCATATTTTTTGACCTCTTTTGCAATGGCCATGGCCTGTTCACGGCTTTCAACGGCACAGGGACCGGCCACCACTGCAATACGGTCGCCCCCTACTGTCACATTACCTACTTTTACCTGGGTATCTTCAGTTTTAAATTCACGGCTCACCAGTTTGTGTGCCGTTGAAATCGCGTGGGCCTCTTCAATGCCATCAAGAGTGCTGTACTCATCTGCGCTCCGTTTGACACGGCTTCCGGTAATGCAGATAACCTGCCGGCCTGCATCACGAATTTCGCTTGTAATACAACCGTCTTGGGCCAGCGCAGCATCAAGGCTGCGTCTTTCGTCCTCGGTAATTGTTTCATTGAGAATAAGTTTCATTTCTATGTCTCCTTTTGTTAGGCACCTGCCTGTAAACAGTTCAAAACTTAAATAAAAAAGCCCCGAAGGTTATCCCCCGGGGCTTCAGGCCCAAAAAAAGACAAAGGCCCCGGGTGGTTTCACCGTCCACCCGGGGCCTGTATATGTATTACTTATATAAGGCTATACCGGATGAACGCTCCTAAAAAAGAAGAAGCGCTCAAAATTAAAAAAGAAAAATTGTCCTGCTGTTGTTTTCATATTCTTTTTAGTTCAGCCTTATAATTTTATTCCCTAAATCAGGAAGTCAACGTTACAGCCACCTGTAACCATTGTCAAGATAATTTTTACTCTACCCCGTTTTCCTTTAAAAATGGGATATACGCTTTGTCCATAACCATAATATGGTGACGCAGCCATTCTGTTAAAAATTCCATAAGCTCCATGGACAAGGCTGCCTTGCCCTGATCAAACTCATCCTTAAATTCTTGTACCTGAGCTACCAGGTCTCTATGGACTTTGTTATGTGCCTCCAATTCCGGGTATTGGAATTGATCAAACAATTCTTCCTCAAACCCGAAATGATATACGGTATACTCTGCCAATCGATCAAGAATTTTACCGGCTTCAAGTGCCCCGGTTTTCATTTTCATAGCCCTGTGAAGTTCATTGACCATAGAAACCAATTCTTTATGCTGATCGTCAATTGAAGGTATGCCTAGTTTCAGCTTATCCCCCCAGGGCATCAGGTCAGGTATGTCTTCAGCAGTAAGCCCGTTGTCTATTTGGATATTGTTTTCATTCACAGACACTTTGAACACACCGATCATGTCCCTGAGCTTGCCGGAAAGATCAGACAATTCCTTAGCACTGGTTTTCATTTGCTTGCTCCTATCGGTCATGTCCACGGAGACTTCATTCACCGTTGCAATATCCCCGGCTATTTCAGTGGAAACCTGGGAGCTTTGTGCCACATTTTCATTGACACCACCAATTCCAATGGACGCCTGTTCGATATTCTCCGCCACCTCAGTGGCTGAGGCAGACTGTTCTTCAACTGCTGCAGCTATGGCAGATACAATTTGCGTGACATCTGCAATAACCTGTGAAACCTGTTCTACATCCCTGACCGTATCATCGGTAGATTCCTGGATATTTTTTATCCGGTCCTGAATGTTCTGGGTCGCATCAGCAGTCTGGGCGGCCAGGCCTTTAATTTCAGAAGCAACTACAGCAAAGCCTTTACCTGCTTCGCCTGCCCGTGCCGCTTCAATAGTGGCATTAAGGGCAAGAAGGTTGGTTTGTTCTGCAATATCTGTGATAACCTCAGTCACCTGGGTGATATCACGTGCAGAAGTGCCAAGGTGTTCAACCCTTTTTGAAGCGGTTTCTACTTGTTCCGAGGCATTTCCTGCTACCTGTCGTGCCTTGTCACAGTTTTGGGCGACCTCATTGAGGGTCAGTTTCATCTGTCCCGCAGCCTCGGAGACATTGGTAAGATTGGTGGCTGCCTGTTCACTGGCTGCCGCAACCGTGTTCATGCTGGTGCTCATCTCCTCTGCAGCCGAGGCTACAGAATTGGACCGCATGGCAAGATTTCCGGAATCTTCCGCCATGGTTTCTGAAACCCCCAGAAGTTCACCTGATGCCGCAGTTACGGTCTCGGAATTGGCTCCGATATCCACGATAATATCATTTAGCTTGGCAACAAATGTATTAAACCATCTGGCAAGCTCCCCAATCTCGTCTTTGGTGTCGATATCAATACGCTGGGTCAAGTCTCCATCACCCTGGGAGATATCTTGTAATGCATCCACAACTTTACGAATGGGCCGAATAATCACCCGTGTCAGTATAAAAGCAATAAAAAGACCAAACACGACCGCAGCCAGGCTTGCCGCTAAAATAATTGCTGTTGATGAAGAAATCTGGCTGTTCATTTGAGCCATCATAATGTCTTTGGCTTTTTGACACCCATTTTCAATGCCTGAAGCTGCCTTCTCCATCCTTTCTTTGGCGGATTGCTGATTTTCCATGAGTTCGGCATACACTTTAAACGAGCGGATATAATTGTTAACCGCCTCTTTGATACCTTCAAGGGGAGCTGTTTTCTCTTCATCATCAATGCTCCCCTTGATGTCCGAAATTGTGGAATGAATATCAATAACCTGCTTGACTATTTTATCATAGAAGGTCTTGTCACTGTTCTGGACATAGTCTTTCTCCAGGATCCGGGTACCAAGCAGAGTATTGGCAACCTTATCTGCACCGGAGGATAATTCCATCATTTGACCGGAAAAAATTTGAACATCTTCAACATAAAACTCAAGCAGCTCCTGCAGTTCCTGGTGAAATCCAATGACCGCTTTCTGCATTGTTTTATCTGCTTTGATCATAAGCAGTTTGTTGTCCTGATTTTTATCTGCAAAGAATTGTTCTTCTACCTTAAAAAGAGCACTTTGTGCATCCAAGACCTTTTTATGGAACTTTTTAGCAGACTCTTCTGTCATCAAAGGAGCAGACTCATCAAGGGCACTTTTTATGTTGGTATGGTAGCGTTTCCACTGGGTCATCAGTGATACCGTTTCATTTTCGGAATCGGTAATCACCATCCTGTATCCTTTTTCCTGGTAATAATTCTCGATTACCCGGTTGGCATAAGAAACCCGCATGCGCATCTCTGAAATACGGGTTTCACTTTCTCCCATTAAGGCATCGTATTTGGATTTTTGCTCATCCCGAATTTTGGCGCTGATTTCAAAAGCAGCATTGGCCTTCTGATCCATATCTGCCATGAGCATATCTTTTTCCTTTGCCATGGCGACAAACTCAGTGAACGCCTTACCATAATCCTCTAACTGACCTGAAATTTCCTTGATATCTTCTTGTAAGCCGGCATCGTTTGTTTGCGTGGAAAGGACGCCTATTTCAGTTTTAAGGGCCGATACATCTTTGTTTACCTTCTCAATGGCTTTGGGATCATTGGTAAGAATAAACTGTTTTTCATTCTGCCTGGCATCCAGAATAAGGTTTTCAAGGGTTTGGAACCGATTTGCTGATGCCACTTTGTCCACAACCTTGGTTAACCCGGTTTGCCCAACAAAAGCCACCAGCACCAGTAAAACTAAAATAATTATAAATCCGCCCCCAATTTTCTTGGCAAGATTAAAACGGCTTAGCATGATACCTCCACACGCTTTACCCCCCGACGACATCGACCCTGGGAGGAGTAAATATTAAATCTTTTTCACTACTTGGTTTAAAATAAGACAGGAGTATAACAAAACATCTCCGGCAATGATAATACTTTTTTTGCCGGAGATGACTAAGGCAGGTTTATGATGTTACTATTTTTTTTTCCACCCTCCCAACAGGTGAAGGTGAAGATGAAAAATCTCCTGTCCGCCACCCTTTTCCACATTAAAGAGCAGTTTGTACCCGGATTTATTCACGCCTTCCTGTTCCGCCATTTTAGCAGCAAGGGGAAATAGCTTGCCAACCAAAATATCATGACCGCCTTCCAAGTCGTTGATACTCCTGACATGTTCTTTGGGAACCAAGAGCAAATGGACAGGTGCAGCCGGGTTGATATCCCGGAATACAACATAGTCATCGTCTTCATAGAGGAATTCACTGGGGATTTCTCGGTTTACAATTTTGCAAAACAGGCAATCTTCTGGCATGGGGTTTCTCCTTTTATTTGGTTAAGTAGTTTTTTGAAGGTCAATTTCATCCATCAGTTTTTCCATGGCTGCAGTGGCCTTGTCCTGAAGAAAAATATCCGTTACCCCGCGGGTATATTCTGAGGGTAACGGGTTTATTTCGATAATGCTGGCATTGGATGCTTTGGCCCGGGAAGGGATCATATTGGCCGGCGCCACCGTACCGGTGGTCCCGATTAGAATCATGCAGTCTGTTTTCTCCGCAGCCTCAAAAGAGCGGGTCGCTGCATACTCAGGGATAGGTTCACCAAAAAAAACCACACCCGGTTTTAAGGTCCCTCCGCAGCTTACGCAAGCTGGGGGTAAAATATTCAGGTCCACATCCGAGACAGGAACCTTTTTGCTGCAGTCCAGACAAAGGATTTCTTTTAAGGAACCGTGAAATTCATATACAGTATTGCTGCCGGCATCCTTATGAAGGTTGTCAACATTTTGTGTAATCACGGCCTTAACCAGATCCATCGCTTCAAGTTCAGCCAGCGCATAGTGTGCGGCATTGGGAAGGACCCGGCCAAACAATTCGTAAAAGATCTCCCGAAGAGCTGCCCAAGAACCCGCGGTATTCTCCATAAAGTACTGAATATCGAAGGTTGAAGGGTCATATTTATTCCATAACCCGTTTTCCCCCCTGAAAGGCGGTATACCGCTTTCAACAGAGATACCCGCACCGGTAAATGCCACGCAGTGACTGGCGTTTAGAATAAGTTCGGCTGCCTTCTGGTATTCGTTCATATCAGATCCATTACCTCCATTGTATTTGTTGCCAGGTCGGCAATAAGCAGCTTGTTCCTTAAAATTTCGCCAATGCCTGTAATTACCTTGATCACCTCTGAGGCCTGTAGAGAAGCAACAAACATGGCACAATAAGACATATTCCCTAACACGGTTTCAACTCCCCTGTCACCTGTATCCGGGTTAGGATAAATTATTTCAAAACCCGGATCATCAGGAAATATCACCGTCACCTGACCGCTTACCCCTGCTATGGCACCGGAAACCAATGGTATATCCAATTGCCTTGCAGCATACTGGAGCAAATATCTTGCCGGAATGGTATCCAGGCAGTCTACTACCAGATCGACTCCTTTGAGCAGGTCTTTTATGTTTTCCTTTTGGACGAATACCTGATGTGCATGGACTGTTACCCTGGAGTTGACTGTCTTGATTCTCGTCTCGGCTGCCATGGCTTTTGACTGCCCCAGGTTGTCCTCCCGGCTCAGCACCTGCCGGTTCAGATTAGATGCATCAAAACTATCCCCGTCGATGAGAGTGAGTGTGCCGATACCTGTTCGGGCCAAAAGCTCGCACACCCCGCCGCCCAAACCGCCTAAACCGATTACTGCCACATGGGTTTTTCCCAAAAGGGCCTGATTTTCTAAACTTATGGTATTAAAATTCCGTGTATAGCGATTTTCAAGGCTGTCAGCCATGAGTTATCCTCCGCCCACTGGGGGAAACAGACCAACCCTGTCTCCCTGACACATCACCTGTCCGGCATCTGCTTTTTTGCCATTGATGAAGATCAGCTTAACCGTTTCTTGCGGGATGCCCAGATCTTTAATCATTTCTTCTACGGTGGTGCCGTCTGCCACCTCGTGGTCCCCGCTGCCGTTGGGGTGGTATTTTGACAGGGTAACAAACAGCTTTAGGTCGATTTGAATCATTTGGGTTTACACTTGTCTTATGGATTGTTATTTATGATTCAGTATAAAACAGATACCTGAATTTGTATATGACTTAAAGGTAAATCAAAAAAGATGACTTCAGACAACAACACGCCCACTTCTGAAGCGGGTTCCCCGGATAAACTGACAATAGAACAGCTTGCCAAAAACCTGGCCAGTTTCGCCATTGACAGGACCGATCTCAAAGAGCTCATGGCAGCTATCCCTAAAGAAAACAATCTGAATATGACAACTCTTGAATATGAGCTGGGCATCCTGAAGATACTCAGTGTCGGGTGGGGAATTGCGTTTTACATGGCAGCAACAGACAAAAACAAAACCCCTCTCACAAACAATTACTGGGAAATGATCAGGGAAATCTCAGAGAATATTTCAACCCTGACCGAAACCACAACCGGTACAAAAATCGACTATTTTGGCATTCTCAAAGAGCGGTTGGACACTTTTGTAGCAAAAATGCAGGATAACCCGGCAGGTGAAACAGAGCCAACAGCAGTCATGGGCCCGGCATTTGCCCAAGCCTGCGGAAGCCCAGATGACCCAATGGCCATCCTGACAGGTACTAAAATGTTTACCCTTACCTTGGGGGCAGTGAAAGAGTATCTGGCCGCAGTAAAGATTCAAGATATCACAATCCATTAACCTTATTTAATTCAGGCGGTTAATCATGACATACTTTAAGTACGCACTTTTGATTCTGGCAACGGCATTTGTTTTCGGGTGTGCCGCACCCGGCCCAAAATACATTAACCTTGCCTACACAGGCACACCTGAAGCAGATACACCTTCCACATTAGGTATTTCCCGGTTTGAAGATAAAAGAGACGGGCATTCCAAAGGCGGGATCGGTCACAGGACATTAAACGATAAAACCAAAGAAGTTTTTCTGGTGCCGGGACTGGACCTTGCCGGTACACTGACAGACCTTACCCAGACTTTTATTGAAAAAAAAGGGTTGACGGTCAAACCCGTTCATCACTGGACGCCAACAATTGAGGGTCTTGCTGCAGCCCAAGCTGATACTGACTATCTTCTAACAGCCCGAATCAATGCCTTTCACTGTACAGCCCAGAAAAAAGGGGCTCTCACTGAAATGACTCTTGAAATTGATCTAACCTTTTTTCAAGGCAAGCCTGCTTCCAAGACCTTGACCTCTATCCCTGTCAACCTTACTTTGACTAGAACGGATGTCAATTTTACCCGTGAAAAGGTGGAAACGTTTTTCAACGACACACTGGCAGAGGTGCTTGAAAAGGGATTAACCTTTTAACGGAAAGATTAACCCGACTGCACCAACCTAGGTTTCACCAGATCATAGGATTGACATGACACGCGTACCGGTTAAAACCACGGTCCTTGCCATTATATGGACCAATGTGATTCTGTTTGCTGTTTCCTTGTTTTTTTCAAGGGGCATCGGCATGACACTCAACCCGCTTCACGCCCTTTCACCGTCAACAAAGGCCCTGATTTTTTTAGGCGCATCAGGCACAATACCCATTGATACATATCAGGAATGGGCCAGCCTGTTTACCGCAAACTGGCTTCATGGCAGCTTGCTTCATATCCTGTTCAATATGATGGCGCTGCGCACACTTGCGCCTCTGGTCATTGATGAATTCGGCACCTACAAGATGTTTTCCATTTATACCTTATCCGGTGTGGCCGGCTTTTTGGTATCTTATGTTGGCGGTGTATCCATTACCATTGGAGCATCATCAGGATTGTGCGGACTTATTGGCGCGTTGCTTTATTTTGGAAAATCCAGGGGGGGTATATGGGGTGCCCAGGTTTTTCACCAGACCAAGGCCTGGATATTCAGCCTGGTACTTATCGGGCTAATCATTCCCAATATAAACAACTGGGGCCATGGCGGAGGGTTTGCCGGAGGGTTTATCCTTGCCATGGCATTCGGGTATGACGCCCAGCGTAAAGAATCGACCTTCGACCGAATAACCGCTATCGCACTTGCTGTTCTTACTGTATTATTGCTTCTACGCTCGGTTGTGCAGGGAATTGCGCTTATTCTATCCTGATTTGGTATAAAACCATAGGTATGAAATGGTAGTTTAACCCCCTCCAAACCCCGGTTTCACGGGGAATTTTACACAAGTTTTACATACCCGTCTTGCAATCTATTGCACTGTCAATTATATGAGGCCAATGAATTTCAAACATCCCGAAATCGCTGTGGTAGCTATGTCAGGTATTTTTCCTGGTGCCGGAAATACTGAGCGGTTCATCACCAATATATTGAATAAAAAAGAGACCGTAATAAAGGTGCCAGATCACCGCTGGGCAGCACGCCCTGAAATCATGGTCTCCCAGTCAAGCGGGACAGCTTACCAAGACACGGCCCTGTCCGATCGGGCCGGCCTGATTACAGACTTTCAGTTTGACTCTTCAGGATTGAATATTGATAAGGCGCTTTTGGCTGAGTTAGACCCAGTTCATCACCTGGTTTTATCAGCCGGCCGGCAACTATTTGAAGAGTGCAGCCTGGCAAAGAAAATACGCAAACGGACCGGGGTTATTCTGGCGGCTATTGCGCTTCCTACCCCTGGATCTTCGAAATTCAGCCGGGAACTCTTTTTGTCCCCGACCCCTGCCATGCCTACTGCTTCCACAGCTTTGGGGGCTTCTATGCTGTCTGCCCCAGGCTCAATGCTTTCAAGGGCTTTTGGTTTATCAGGGGGCTGCTATACCTTAGATGCAGCATGCGCCTCATCCTTGTTTGCCATAAAACTTGCGTGTGAACGGCTTGTTACAGGCAAAGCCGATGCTATGGTAGCAGGCGGTGTATCAAGGCCTGAGTCC
>JAKSAU010000676.1 GCA_022361535.1 Desulfobacterales bacterium | reverse complement strand
TGATATTATTGGGAAAAACCATACCCCAGAGCAAAAAGTTATTTGGAGAGGCAATTCTGAATAGCCAAGATCATACAGTTATAAATATAGATCTACAATCTAAAACATTAAAAACAAAATAGATACAATGACGCTAATAAAATCTATTTCAGGAATCAGGGGGACAATCGGTGGAAAGCCCGGAGATGGTCTAAGTCCTCTTGATGTTGTTAAGTTCACCGCTTCGTATACCCGTTGGGTCAAAGAAACCAACAGAAAAGAACAACCTACAGTTGTTGTGGGCCGAGATGCAAGGATATCTGGGGAAATGATTGAATCATTGACTTGCTCTACACTTTGTGCTATGGGTTGCAACGTTGTCAATACCGGGTTGGCAACCACACCAACAGTAGAACTGGCAGTGGTAAAAGAACGAGCCGATGGTGGAATTATCCTAACTGCTAGTCATAATCCTGTTCAGTGGAATGCACTTAAACTACTGAATGGAAAGGGTGAGTTTATATCAGCCAAGGAAGGGGCTAAAATTCTGGAATTTGCAGAATCGGAAGATTTCATTTTTGTTGATGTATATGAACTGGGATCAGTCACTAAAAAAGATTATTTACATGAACACATCGATCATATAATCAACCTTGATTTAGTGGATGTTACAGCCATTTCCGAGCAAAACTTCAAGGTGGCTTTTGATGCTGTGAATTCTGTTGGAGGTGTTGCTATACCCACATTGCTTAAAGCCTTGGGCGTCCAAACTATAATACCAATTAATGAAAAACCAACCGGATATTTTGCACATACCCCGGAGCCACTTCCTGAGAATCTGGAGGAAACCTGCCGTACAGTGAAAGAAAACCGGGTGGATGTTTGTTTTGTAGTTGATCCGGATGTAGACAGGTTGTCTATTATCAGCGAGGATGGTTCAATGTTCAATGAAGAATATACCCTTGTTGCAATTGCAGACTATGTATTGTCTATTACTCCAGGGAATACTGTTTCCAATTTATCTTCCACCCGGGCATTGCGTGTAATTACTGAGAAGCATGGATACTCTTATGCTGCTGCAGCCGTAGGCGAAGTAAATGTTGTTGCTAAAATGCGCGAGACCAATGCAATTATTGGAGGTGAAGGAAATGGTGGAGTAATTTACCCTGCCTCACATA
>JAKSAU010000051.1 GCA_022361535.1 Desulfobacterales bacterium | reverse complement strand
TAGGCAGGGCGGAAACGCCTACGGATCCAGCCCCCCTTTCCATGATCGAAACCACGATCATGCTCCGCCCCAAAATCACATATGAAGAAATCCAGGTAGAACGTTTTTTTTCTGGCTGGCCCGGCATATTCAAACGTCCTTTGACCTGGATCTGGCCGGAAACCAAAAAAGGAAAAGTGCTTCATGAGTGGCGCAAAAGAGAAGTGGAGCGGTTTTTCTCAGGTTGGCCGGGATTTTTAAAAACACCTTTGTCTGTAATATGGCCCACAGAACGGTATATTACCATGGACGAACTGATAAAAGACCTGGATCTGGCCATACAATTTCCCGGGCTGACCAATGCCTGGACCATGCCCATTAAAACCCGTATCGACATGCTGTCCACCGGAATTAAAACACCTGTGGGCATTAAGCTGATGGGGCCTGACCTTGATGTCCTCACAGATTTAGGCGCTAAAATCGAAGCGGTAATGCGGGATGTACCCGGTACCCTTTCAGCGTTTTCCGAGCGGGTGACCGGCGGTAATTACATGGACTTTAAAATCAGGCGTGACCAGATTGCAAGATACGGTCTCACGGTTCAAGATGTTCAGGATGTCATCATGACAGCCATCGGCGGCATGAATGTCTCCTATACCGTGGAAGGGCTTGAACGCTATCCCATCAACCTGCGGTACAACAGGGAACTGCGTGACAATATCGACCGGCTCAAGCGGGTTCTTGTTCCCACAAAAACAGGCGCCCATGTGCCCCTGGCCCAGGTATGCACTATTTCCCTTCACAAAGGTCCTGCCGGTATAAAAAGTGAAAATTCCCGGCGCACCGCATGGATTTACGTTGACATCAGGGGCGTTGATGTGGGCTCATATGTTAAGGAAGCCAAGGCGGTTATTGATCACAGTATAGATATTCCGCCAGGCTATTCCATTGTATGGTCAGGTCAATTCGAGTATATGGAAAAGGCCCGGAAAAAGCTGAATATCATTATTCCGGCCACTTTGGGGATCATTTTTCTACTGTTGTTTATCCACTTTAAAAATGTCAGCGAAGCCATGATCGTAATGGCCACGCTCCCTTTCAGCCTTGTGGGAGGCATATGGCTGATATATGTACTCAATTATAATCTGTCCGTAGCTGTTATTGTTGGATTTATCGCTTTATCAGGACTTGCTGCTGAAACCGGTGTGGTCATGCTCGTCTATCTGGATGAAGTGTTTGATAAATATGTTAAAACGGATCGCATGAACACGTTGAAAGACCTGTCCGCAGCTATTGTTGAAGGGGCGGTGGAACGTGTTAGACCAAAGATTATGACGGTGGCAACTACGTTAATCGGTCTGCTTCCGGTGATGACAGGAACGGAAACCGGTTCCCAGGTAATGAAACGCATTGCAGCACCCATGGTTGGCGGACTAATCTCTTCAG
>JAKSAU010001137.1 GCA_022361535.1 Desulfobacterales bacterium | reverse complement strand
TCAGGCCTGTGGAAATCAGGTACAGGAGAATCAACCTTTGCCCAGGTCAGCCAGTGGGGATGAGAACTCTCATCTGCACATTTATAGAAGTTTGCACGCCAGATCACATCAGGAGCAGGCTGCTCCACCTGACAATACTGCCTTAACAATGAAATAGGAACTCTGTAGGCAAGCGACCAAGTCATAGCCTCCCGGATTTCAGGGTCAATGATTTGTTCAAGGGTATGGCTTCGCTGAACTGTTGAGCAGTCCTTTTTACTTATCCTGGTTATATCCTGGCGTGGCAATTTCTGAAAATGAAAGAGCATGGTCCCGCCGCAGTTCATTTCCAGGTTAAAATACCCAACTGACAGATCCTTGCCAGGAACAAAAAAGAATTCCACACAACTGTCTTTATAAACCGCATCCTGATCTTGCCTTGATTTTGCAAGGATATACTGGTCCTCGATCCGGAACATCAGATACAGTGCGTCTTGATCATAGGCAAGCTTTACTTGAGCATTTGGGAAATGATCCGGTCTTTGCCCCATGTATTGATCAATGCAGGCAGGCGTGATGTGTTTCCACGCCGGTTCAACCCAACAGGATGAACTGACATCAGGTGCTTTTATATATGGAGCCCTGTAAATCATTTAACTCTTACAAGTTGAATTAAATGCACGTACATGCCAAAACACTATCCGTATTATTTTCTGACCAAAAGGGCCACGGATTCAATGTGGTATGTATGTGGAAACATGTCCACAGGAGTTACTTCCAAGACAGCATACCGTGGTGCCAGCATTTCAAGATCCCGGGCCAAAGTGGCCGGATTACAGGAAACATACACAATCTTTTCAGGAGAATGTGCAAGAACATGACCTACCACATCTTTGTGCATGCCAACTCTTGGCGGATCGATAATAACCACATCAGGTTTTTCAGGAACGTCACCAAAGACATCCTTTATATCGCCTTCAAGGAACTCACAATTTTCAATATCATTCAGCCGTACATTTTGCCTTGCATCCACAACTGCAGAATGGACAATCTCAATGCCATAAACTTTTTTGGCATGGCCGGACAGCCAGATAGGAATGGTCCCCGTACCGGAATAAAGATCAAGAACAGTTTCATTTCCGTTTAAACCCGCATACTCGCGAACTTTATCATAGAGTTTTTCACAAGCCCGTGTATTGGTCTGAAAGAATGAGTTGGCAGAAATCTTGAACTGGAAATCACCCAGTTTTTCAATGATATGATCTTCTCCATGGATAAGAACTTCCTCTTTGCCCATAGAGACCCCTGATTTGGCATCAGTGATATTATTTACAATGGATCGTATATTGGGATAGGTTTCTGCAAGTTGCTTACCCAGTTGTGTTACGACTTCCAGGTTTTTCTCTTTGGTAACGATATTGACCATCCACTGGTCGTGGGCCACAGAATGCCGCAGCATTAAAAACCGCCAGAATCCTTCATGGCTGCGCAGGTGATAGGCCGGAAGACCGGAATTGGCAACAAAGACCCTGACATCACCAAGGATCTTATTTCCCATTGCCGGCATAATTTCGCATTGATGAATATCAATGACTTTATCAAAGGTGCCAGGCACATGAAGACCTATCCCAAAGCCTTTTTTAATGGTCTCATCTGCCAATTCATCTGGCATCAGCCACCGCTGGGAGGAACAGGAAAATTCCATTTTGTTCCGGTATTCATAAATATGATCTGAGCCAATTACATCCGTAACCCTTACATCTTTAAGGCCCCCGATATGTGCCAGGGAATCTACAACATGGCGTTTTTTATATTCAAGCTGACGATCATAGGGAAGCTGCTGCCATTTGCATCCGCCGCAAAACCGGCAATAAGTGCATTTTCCCTCTTCACGTAAAGGAGAGGGCTTAATCAGCTTGATCAATTTGGCTTCTGCCCAGGATTTCTTTTTTTTAACAATCTTTACAAAAGCAAGATCTCCAGGTACACACCGGTCAACAAAAACAGGAAATCCGTCCGGCTTTGCAAGGCCTTTGCCGCCAAATGCCAAATCAATGATTTCCAACTCGTATGTTTTTCTTTTTTTTACAGCCATTTTATATTATATTTTTACCTGTTTAACCCATCTGTTAACATTCAAACATCCAACAAAAAGCCAGTAATTATACAGGGATATAGATACAAAAACAAGATGAAAACCATCCGGACCGAATTCACCTCAGACAACCTGACCCTTAAAGGACTCCTGCACTTGCCCGATACTTCACAGCCGCCTATTGTAGTTGGATCTCACGGACTTGAAGGCAGTCTTAAATCTGCCAAGCAGGACTTACTCTCCAGAATGCTGCCTGAAAACGGAATCGCTTTTTTCCGTTTTGATCACCGGGGATGCGGAACCAGCCAGGGAAATTTTGTTGAAGACACTTCTCTTGATAAACGGACACGGGATTTTACGGCTGCCGTAGAGCACGTCATTGGATTGTCCAAAACATCCGGGCAGCTTGGCTTGTTCGGCTCCAGTATGGGCGGTGCTACCTGTATCAATGCCTGGCAGGTCCTGGAAAAGATTGGATTTTCTCCCAAAGGCGGCGTTTTCTGTGCTGCACCTGTGGTCAGCCGCACGATCCATAACATTCCTCTTGAGGCCAACGGCAACCGCCCAGCCCTGCCGTTAAGCTTTTTTAAGGATAACCTCTTATTTAACCTGCTTGACCAGGCAAAAAGTCTTCACCATGTGATGATTTTCCACGGGGATGCTGATGAAATCGTACCGGTATCCAATGCCCACGTTCTTTTTTCTACAATGCAGGCACCAAAAGAGAAAATCATTCATCCGGACGGTAGGCACCAGATGACAGACAGGGGCCACCAAAAAGACTTTGAACAAAAGGCCCTTGATTGGTATAAATCCATTTTCAACTTGGATTAAGAAAGATAAAAACCTAAAAAATCCAGGGAGCTGTTTTAGCCTTTTATCAGCTCCCTTCGAAGCATTTCCAAAGCAGCTGCGGCAAAGATCTGTTTATTACGCTCCCTGTCACCCATGTCCAGAACAAGGCGCCTTGCAGATACCCCGAAAGGACCTGCAACCCCAATACATACAGTACCAACAGGTTTTTCATCGGTTCCGCCTGTTGGGCCTGCAATCCCTGTGGTTGATATCGCCCAATCAGTTTGGCCTGCTTGTTTTGCGCCCACAGCCATCTGCTCGGCTGTCTTTTCATGGACTGCCCCATGGTCGATCAAAGTCTTTTCAGCCACCTTCAGAATATTGACTTTTGCTTCGTTGGCATATGTCGTGGCTGAAAAGAAAAAATAGTCTGAAGCTCCTGATACATCGGTTATGAGATTTGCAATGAGCCCGCCAGTACATGACTCAGCAACACTTAACGTCTGTTTACGGTCAGACAAAATGCGCCCCACTTCCTGGGCCAATGTCAGCCCTTGCTCAGAAATCACTTTTTTTCCAAGTTTTTTGGCAACCCAGGATTTTGCAGTTTTCAAATCCAAAGTAGAACCAACTCTGGCGTTGTTTTTTTGTCCGGTTTTTAGCTGGTCCACCAGCTTGACCTCGATCATTGGGAACCTGGCCCTGAACCCCAAATGAATCCCTGGAAAGGCTTGCTCAAATCCTGTCAATTTTTCCCCGACGACTGACTCAGGCAGGCCAAAAACCATAAGGCGCTCCACCTGAATTTCTTCGATCCCGCCTGTCATCTTTGCAAGTATTGGTTTGACTTCATTGGAGAACATCTTTTTCATTTCCACGGGAACTCCTGGCATAAAAAAGAACAAACAGGTGTTAACCTGGATACTGAACCCCGGGGCTGTACCATTGTGATTTTCAAGCACCGCTGCCCTTGAAGGAAGCATAGCCTGTTTCTCATTGGCCGGTGTCATGGGAAAGCCGCGTTGAACAAAAAACCGGTTCATGGATTCAAGGGCAGTTTTGTTGAGTTTGAGCTTTGTACCAGCTGCCATTGCACAGGCTTGTGCGGTAATATCGTCCCCTGTCGGTCCAAGGCCGCCTGTAACAATACAAATATCAGCGCGGGTTGAAATAGCTTCAAGAACTTGACTGATGTCTTCCAATGTATCGCCCACTGCAGAAATCTGGGCCACAGCAATGCCGATCTCTTTGAGTCTGCGGCACAAAAATGAACTGTTGGTATCAACAATATCGCCCAGTAATACCTCATTACCTGTAGAAAGGACTTCTGCAATCATGTCAGGCCTCCGGATGGTTAAAAAACATGGCGTGATTGGATGAAAAAAAGGCAGGATTTTTCCTGAACCTGGAACCGACACCCAATTGCTTTTTAAATTGCTTGTCAATGAACCCTTTTACATGACGCCTGTCCCACCCATGGGGATGATCAAAATTCAAATACAAGGACAAGTCGCCATGGTAAAATTCCCTTGTCGTTAACCCTTTAGCGTCCTCACTGAATTTAGGCAGATTGAACACGGCAAGGTTTAGATAATCAATATATTCCCGATGCTCTTTCACATAGTCCAGTGTTCTTTGAGCAGCAGGCTCATCTTCAAAACTGGTACCAAAAAGAAGATATACAAAGGTGAGTATACCGGCCTGCTTTAAATTGATAAGCGTTTTAGATGCCAGATCAAGGTCGGTTCCCTTTCCCATCTGATCCAGGACATCCTGGTCGCCTGATTCCAGTCCCAGTTTAAGCATCTCACACCCGCTCTGCTTTAAGGCTTGGCAGAAATCAGGATCTGTAAAATCTTTTTCAAACCGGACAAACCCATACCACTTAAATGGAAACTCCCTTTTGGACAGTGCCCGTAAAAAAGCCGGAGTTACTGCATTATCTATAAAATGGACCACTTGTGGGTCACTTGCCTGAGCCATTTCATCCAGGTCCCGGATCACCTGGGCTGCCCGCTGGGCCGAATAGGGGCGGGTCTCTGCCTTTTCAGGACAAAAACGGCATTTACTCCAATAGCACCCAATTGATGCCCTGAAGGGTAAAATTTTTGCCGGAGAAATATATTCATGGTTTTGTGCAAACTCATAATCCGGTACATAATGTTTTTTACTGATACCCGGTTTCCCTAAAAGGGCCAGCAATGGTTCCTCGCCTTCCCCCCGGATCATATGATCGATAAGGCTGGAAAAAGGATCGCCAAACCCGGGCCTGCTCATCCATGAAGAAACAAGGCCTCCTCCCATGACTATTTTTTTCTCCGGGAAATTATCCTTAATCCATCCGGCCAGAGCAAAACTGACCAGGGCCTGGTTCAAATAGCATAAAGAAATACCGATCCACGGACTGTCCCAGCTTTCAACAACCGGTCGAAGACACTCTTCAAAATAGTCATAAAATGGGTTTTCCCTGTAAGTATTTGCACTTTTAAGCAGGCTTGCAGAATCTACTGATGATAATTGATTGTCACTGTAATCACTCAGGGTAATTCTAAACCTGTCCTGGTCTGCAGACACAGTAAGCAACCGGTTTAAATCATAGACCCGCTGATGGTACCGGTCAGAGTTTTGATATAGTTTTGGATCTTTAAGATCATCAAGTATCTTTTGCCTGTGTTTTAAGGCGCGGCGGGTCCAGGAATCATCAGCATGGGACTCGGTTACAGAGTTAATCAGCCAGAGCAGCCCGTCTGCATTGGCATCAACACATTTGCAATCGATATCATTCTCTTTGAGAGCAGCCGATAGCAAAGCGATACCAGCGGGAGGTTCACAGGGTTTGGCCACCGGCGGGAAAATTAAAAGCATGGAAATGGGTCACATCCTTGTTCTCGTTAAAATCGTACCCTTTTATCACAATACAGCCTATTTTTGCAAAGCAGGGATTGGTCATTTTCTGGCTTTCTCCTTTACCAACACCGGATCTGTTGCCACGGAAAGGACTGCCGCTTTTTTCAGTGGATTATTTAAAAATTATGGTTGAGATAAACTGCAGTACGCTTCGCACAATGGTTTATTCTAAAAAAAGCGTCTGATGTCCTTTTTCGTGGCAACAGATCCTCGGTAATTTTATATGCTGATTAATTTTGTGGGCATTCGACATAT
>JAKSAU010000453.1 GCA_022361535.1 Desulfobacterales bacterium | reverse complement strand
TTCATATAAAGCGAATTCCCATTCAAAAACAACTCCTCAATATAAGCCGCATGAAACCAAAAAGCATTACTCCCCAAATTCAAAACCCCATCACTACTAGGAACAATATCCTTGTAAACAGTCACATTCTCCAAATCCCCAACCTCCAGAACAGACTGCCCATTAACAATAAAATGAATAGAATCCTCATCACTTATATTCGAGACATACAAAACCCCACTAACATTCAAAGAACCACTACAATTTCCCCCACTACAATAATCCGTACCCCTAGAATCAATAGTCTCATTCAACCTAGACTCATTAAACCCTAAACTACCTCCCTCCCCAACAAACCACCCCGAAACCCAACCACTAACTCCAGCCCACCAACCAGAACTATTAACATTCAAGCCCCCCTCCCCACTCTGCAAAATATATTTACTATCAGCATGGCTCTCATTCCAGCTAGAATTATCCCCAACCACCCCACTCAACAAACTTCCATCCCCTAAAAAATAATCAGCACTAACATTCCCATCAGTCGAAATATCCCCCGTAGCATTAACCTCAACAACAAACAACTTGGAAATCCTACTACCCAAACCCCCAAGCCAACCAAAAAACCCAGAACCAGCAACAGTTACATTTTCAGAAAAAGTCTGACTCTTAGAAAAATTATTCGACTCATTCGTAAACGCAACACTCGAAAGATTAGCACCCCCAGCCCCAGCACTACACTGAGTTGTTCCATCAGGAAAAACAATACACCCACTACCATTAACCAAAAAAGTCTCATTCGTATTAGAATTAGTCATATTAATCAAAGCCCCACCACCATGCTGAACAGCCCAAAGTAAAGAATCACTTGTAGAATAAGAAACTCCAGTCCCAGTCTCAAAATAAGACTTACTAACAACACAATTTCCAACAGAACCACTACATCCACTATAAGTCCCACTCAAAGCACCAACACTACAAGCTCCACCATCCAAAATCTCACAACCATTTCAAGAACTTCCCAAATCTCCATCACAATCCAAATAATTTGTAGAACAAACAGAACCACAACTCGAATTGTAAACAGCATTAGCTTCCCCAGGATAAGAAGTAGAACCAATATCAATTTCACACCCATCCCCATCAGTATAAGATCCATCACAATAAGTATA
>JAKSAU010000661.1 GCA_022361535.1 Desulfobacterales bacterium | reverse complement strand
GACACGCCCCCCTTTTTCATCCACAGTTTGCAAAAATTGTGTAAGCTTCAACACCCCTGCACGGTCAATGGAAAATTCCGGATGAAACCGGAACTCAATGGTGTGACTGTTTGATACGACTTCTGCTGCCTGTATTTCAGAGCCGCCCCAGTCACCTGACAGGCGTCCTTCAACGTTGAAGATTGTTTTATCGTTTTCCTTTTCTACATTGAAGTGGAATTCAGGCTCTTCTGATCTTGATACCCTTTTTTCTGCCCTGACAAGAGCTGCATTTAACGCCTGGCGTTCAACAGGCTTGTTGATAAAATCCGATGCTCCCAAATCCATGGCTTCAAGTGCCCTTTCCATATCACCGTGCCCGGTAATGACAACCACTTGGCACTTGGGGTCTGCTTTACGGATGCGATCAAGCACCTCAAGCCCATCCATTCCCGGCATACGGATATCAGTAAAAACGATCTCAGGCTTTTCCAGTTCAAAAATCTGAAGTCCCTGATCTCCGTTTTCAGCTGTATGAACTTCATATCCATAGGCTGCCAAAAAAAGCCGGAACATTGACAGGGTGGGTTTTTCATCATCAATAATCAGTATCTTCATTCTTTAAATACTCCTTTAATGGGCATGGGCAGGGAAAAGCAGCTGAAAACTGGCACCTTGTCCTGGACGGCTCTCCACGCTGATGGTTCCCTTATAGTCCCGGACAATACCTTGAACAATGGGTAACCCAAGGCCGAGCCCTTCTCCCATTTCCTTTGTCGTGAAAAAGGAATCAAAAATCGTCTCCATCCGGTCCGGTTCGATTCCGGCTCCGTTATCTGAGACTCTCAATCCCACCATGTCCTCATCCGTAAATGTGGTAACGACAATCTTACCTTGCTCTATTTTTGTCTTATCATCAATTTCCATAAGTTCAATTACGGCATCCCTGGCGTTTGTAACAAGATTGAAAATAACCTGTTCCATACGGTTCGTATGAGCAAGAATGGGCGGCAGATCCCTATCCGTGTTTATTACCATCTCTATATTCTGGAGCGCAAGTTGGCGGCCAAGGATCTTGTGAACGGTATTGACACATTGATTAAGGTTTGTTTCCTCCCTGGAAAAGTCGGCTTTCCTGGCAAATCGTTTTAGCCGTCCAACGATCTGGGAAGCCCGGTTAACCTGGGATGAAATCTCTCGAAGCACCATGGCCAGATCTTCTGCGGTAACTTCTTTTTGACGCTCATGCATCATGGTAAGATATTCGCTTCCCATCTTAATGGCATTGAGCGGCTGGTTGATCTCATGGGCAATGCCTACTGACATTTTCTCTAAATTTGTCATTTTAGATGCTTGAATCAGCTGGGAATCTTTTTCAACCAATTCAGTAATGTCTGTGGTTGCAACAATAATCACGTCCTTGTCACGATATTCTGCGGGACTTGCATGAATATTGGCGAAAATGGACTGCTTACCTTTGGTTAACAATTGAACCTTAGAAGAAATTACAATAGATTCCCCTTCAGGATAATCCCTTTCAAAATCCTGGTGGTCAAGATTACCCAAGGAAAACAAGCTCATTCCTGACAATTCGTCACGACTATACCCGAACAGATCAGTCGCTTTGGGATTGGCATCCAATATTTCAAACTTGCGTTTGTGAACCACAAAAATAGGGTTGGGACCGCTATGAAATAAAGAGCGGTACTTTTTCTGCGATTCCATAAGACTGTCAGTAGAGGCGGCCAATTCTCGAGCCATACGAACAAAAGAGCCTGACAAAATAGCAATTTCATCCTCCCGCTCACCAATTTCTTTTGATAACGTCTCGGTGTCAGGTTGAGCCAAAAATTTAAAATCCCCCCTGGTCAATCGTTCTGTGTATCGAATCAAAGACGTCACCGGACGGGTAATATGCAGGGCCAGGCGATGGCTTAGAAAGAAAAAAATAAATGAAACTACTGACAGGAAACTTAGAAAAACAAGCCTGAGCCTTGAAATCAGATTCTCAATATGTGCGCGGTCTAAACCGATCTGAACAGAGCCTATGGTATAAATTCCTTCCTTTACAGGAACTGACACATGGAACACTTGCCTTTGGCCAACGGACATAGCTTTAAAACCAGCCTCCTCCTGTCCCGGCTCTACTGGAATCGGAGAAAACCCCTTGGGAAACCCTGTTGTGAATGTATGGGCCAGGATTTG
>JAKSAU010000347.1 GCA_022361535.1 Desulfobacterales bacterium | reverse complement strand
CGATCTCGTCTTCCTTGATGTCCGCGAGTATCACATAGCGTTTCGGAAGTGCGACCTGGTAGTTGGTGCCCTCCAGGGAGTAACGAACCGCCGGTCGGCCGGGTTCTTTCCCCTGCTTCCGCAGTTTTCCGGTGATCCCCAAAACCTGCTGCGCACTCGTACGGTACGGGCGCTTCATGAAGAGGAGCCAAAAGGATGCGACCAAGCAGATCAGACCGGGGATCAGTATCGGGTAGTTTGCGTGCTCGATATGAACGGCTTCGGATGAAAAGGCGAACCCCGCATGGAGGAGTACGGCGCACGGCAAGAGTAGCAGGGCGCCGAAGATTTTGCGCTCACGCCGCATAAAGCGCTGTTCCGTGTGCGTGATATCCCGCCAAGAACGAGCGTTCAGAGAAGCCGAACTGTTCGGCATTGTCGGATCCTCCGAAGGTTCTCCCTCAAAGCCCTCCAATAGAGAACTACCGTTTAACAACAGAGGATAGGCGAGGTTCTTTTTCCCCGATACATAGACAAACTCGCAGTAGTTTTCACCGTGTTCCCGTACACGTCCCTCCATATGCGGCTTGACGAGGGCGACTTTGATCCCTCCGATCCAATGTTCCGAAGAGGTGGTGTGCTGTACCCGCAGACCGATCGATTCATACGCGCCGGTGACGGTGTAGACCTGTGTGTCGCCGGTGACGGTTTTGTTGTAGAAGTGCTTAAACGCCTGAACCTCATCGTCCGTTATAAGCCGGGAACCGACGAGGTGTTCCTTCGCCGCCTTTTGCCGTCTCTGTAGCTTGTTTCGATTTCTTAGGTACGAGATGACCGAGACGATGCTTACGATGATGATTCCGATATTGATCAAGAGCACAAGTCCATTCACGGGTGGCATCCTCTTTAGCGTATGATTCTAAGTAGCCGCAGTGTAGAGAAAACGGAGAGGGTGTGAAACTGGGTTTAGATGGTTCCGTAGATAAAATCCCCCCGATATCTGTTTCAGAGGAGACAGCGGCCGGTTCGGGAGG
>JAKSAU010000928.1 GCA_022361535.1 Desulfobacterales bacterium | reverse complement strand
CAAAACAAAAGAAAAAGTATTCAGTCTCCTACAGATATATATTGTATGATCTAGTTACCAACGTCCCTTAGGCATAACCAAAATTTTTCTTATGATACTACCAGTCAAACTCTTTTTTTGGTAACAAATCGTATAAAAAATATGAATCAGGTTAACAGTGCGAAGCAAAATTGAAGTACCTGCTTCCAACTTGTTTTGTCAGGTATAACTTTCATTTTGTAACCGGACAAGGGTAAACACTAAGGCGCAACAAAACAAAAAAACTCTTGACAAAGCCCTAAATTACAAACAATTACATAAAAAAACTTTAATGAATGGCTGGTTTTTGTCGCAAAGCCAACAAATTCATGTCGTAATAATGTCGTAGTAAAAGACTAGGCAAATCTTAAGTTTACTTTTAATTTCAAATTCCTGACAAAACCACAAATTCCATTAAAAACAACTCTCACTGAGTACTAAATGTTTAAAACCTAACTATTATGTATCAAAATGAAAACAGTTTAATTGCCAGCCTACGTTGGCTTAATTTCCAAAGAAGAACACTTATAGTGTTTATTGCTACCCTGCTAACTGCACTACTTATCGCCCAAAGCCCGGTAGATGTAAATGGTAAACTTTCGGTTGACGGCCGCTACCTGGTTAACGAAAGCGGAACTCCAGTACAATTAAGAGGAATGAGTACGCATGGATTGCAATGGTTTGCCAATTGTATCGAATTTGATTCGTACAAAGCTATTACCTACGATTGGGGAGGCGATGTATTACGGCTCGCCATGTATATTCAAGAAGATGGCTACGAAACCGATCCGGCCTACTACAGATCATACATCGATCAGTTAGTCGATATGTGTGAAATGTTTGGAATCTACTGTATCATTGACTGGCACGTACACAGACCGGGCGATCCGAATGCTTCCATTGATTTGGCCATGGAATTTTGGGACTACATGTCCAAAACGCATGCCGGAAAAGAGCATGTAATCTACGAAATCTGCAACGAACCTAATGGCGTAACCTGGCCTACAGTAAAAGATTATGCT
>JAKSAU010000492.1 GCA_022361535.1 Desulfobacterales bacterium | reverse complement strand
CGGGTGTCGAAAATTTTCCCTACGGC
This sequence comes from Desulfobacterales bacterium, assembly GCA_022361535.1. The sequence continues at coordinate 1,055 of JAKSAU010000492.1, read as the reverse complement.
GGAGCTACTGTATCCAAATTGCTGGAGATATTGTGGGAGGGTGACGATATCGGGAACGCGATCGCGCATGAGCGTTTCGAGATCCCAGACTTCAGTGGTATCGGGGCGTAAGCCTGTCATTAAACTCACCCGTGAGGGCGCACATACTGACTGTTGACAGTGGTTATTGGCAAAGACGGTACCTGATTGTGCCAGACGGTCAATATGTGGCGAGAACACCGCAGTATCACCATAACAGCCCAGAATCGGCTTTAAATCATCGACCGCAATGAAAAGGATATTAGGAGGATCGGATGGATTTTGGGCACTGAGCTGTACAGGAAAGAAGAACGAGACGAGTAAGATCAATAGGTACCCATGTTTCGTATTCATGATCGACCTTTCGCTGGTTAGTTGAATAATAAAACTAATTAACGATAACAGTAAATCTCTCTAGTATCAAGTATTTTATAAGGGGTTTTGTTATTACAAACAGAATCAAAGGAAAACCGTAGTCTGTATATCTAGCCTCCCATCAGCGAAGTAGCAAATCAATTCGATGTTGTAACGGGCAATCATGTCGTCTTACGTCTACACGGATCGGACCGCAGTGGTATTGAGAAGAAAACGCGTGGTCTTTGGAACCAAATCATCGAAGCGCAAGACGATAAGCTCCGTGCTGCCGCTAGAGTAGCCCGTGATTGCTCAGATCGTTGTAACAATGTGTATATGAATATCAACAACCACTATGAAGGCTGCGCTCCCCTGACTGCTGAACGGTTTGGGGAGATGTTTGCGTAGGACGTTTTAGGAATCCCGTTGGTACACCTTTGCATGTGGGATTGCCATCACTGCTTTTACCGTCTTCTTGTTATCTTTCTCATTGATGAGCACTAGCAATGATCCTTGTAGTGTGGTTTTTTCTAACACACGATTGGCAAGGTCTTGATTGGCTGTTTCAGATCGAAATGATAGCTTGGGTACTTTCACAGTGAGTGCTATGACATACATGGGAATGTTTTGGAGGTGCGTTGTTCGCTTTCTGGCGATATGTACGGTGTAGATGTCGTTCTCGT
>JAKSAU010000378.1 GCA_022361535.1 Desulfobacterales bacterium | reverse complement strand
TTCATGCCCGCCCGGCGGTGGTTGCCGACCGAGCAGTAGAACTCGAACTCCCCGGCCATGTCGGCGACGAACTCGATGGTTTCGCTCTGACCGGCCCTGATTTGGGAGGTGGCGGCGTCGAACTCGTCCAGAACCCAATCGTGGAATCCGCCGGTGTTGACGAAGGTGAGTTCGACGGTGGTTCCCTTCTTCACGATGATGGTCTCAGTGACGAAGGCGAGGCCCTTGTTCTCGACGGTGAGTTCCACCGTGCCGGACATGGCATCGGAGAAATCGGCGACGTGGCCATCGGCGAACAACGGAAGCGGCAGGACGAGCGTCATAATCATGACTATTTTAGCAATGTTTTTCATGCTTCCAATCATAGCCTTCGGGATCACGGACGCCAGGATGCTTGCCGAACTGTAATGAAAGGAGGCGCCGGCCCGGACGGCCGGCGCCCCGGGGATGACTAGAAGTCGAAGTTTTCCGGATCGGCTCCCACCCGATCGCCTTCCAGTCCGGCCAGGAGTTCCAGATCGGCGGAATCGAATGTGATGTCCGGCACCTGGAAATTCTCCCGGATGCGCTGAGGCGAGACCGACTTCACCAGGCAGATGTTGTCCTGCTGGAACTGCCAGGCGACGGCGAGCTGGGCGACGGTGCAGCCGTGACGGGCGGCCATGTCCTCCACCAGGGGGATTCCGAAGATCTTTCCCTGCATCAAGGGGCCCCAGGACTCGACGAGCATGCCCTTCTCCCGGCAGTAGGCCTGAAGTTCGTGCTGGGGGAACTGGGGATGGAGTTCCACCTGGTTCACCATAGGAACAATCTCGGCGGTCTTCAGGAGCTCGTCCATTTGCCCGGGTGTAAAGTTGCAGACACCAATGGCCCGGGCCTTGCCGTCCCGATGGAGTTTCTCCAGGGCGGACCAGCACTCGCCGCTGAGGGGCTTGGGCCAGTGAACGAGATACAGGTCCAGGTAGTCGGTGCCCAGGCGATCGAGGGATTCCTGGAACGCGGCCAGGGTGTCGTCATGGGCCTGCCGATCGTTCCACACCTTGCTCACCAGGAACAGATCCTCCCGCTTCGTGCCGCTTCGACGGATGCCTTCGCCGACGCCTTTCTCGTTGCCGTAAATCGCAGCGGTGTCGATATGGGTGTACCCGGTTTCAATGGCCGCTTGCACGGCGTTCG
>JAKSAU010001273.1 GCA_022361535.1 Desulfobacterales bacterium | reverse complement strand
TTCTCACTCATGGGAATGAATTTCTTTAAAGGAAGAGGTTTTGACCGAAATATTACAAGCGATCAAAGAGCAGTTGTGGTGAATGAAGCCTTTCTCGATTTTTGTGGCTATACCGATAGTATTGTAGGTCAAAAAATAATTCAAGCTGAGGTAATTGGTATTCTTAAAAACACCAGTTTTAATGCGCTTCAGCAACAAACCGAACCATTGGTGTTTTCATTAGCCAGAAGACCAGAGGGATATTTAAATATCAAATTTGAAGCAAATCCAGAGCTAAATGCTTTAGCGTCGTCGTTGAAAGACCAGTGGGATGAATTCTTCCCGGGACAAACAATGGAATATTCGTTTTTGGATAACAGAGTTGAGATGATGTATGCAGATGATCAAAAGAAAAGTAAACTATTGCAAATTTTTACTTTGATCAGCATTATTATATCAGCCATGGGCTTTTTAAACCTTGCTTCTATTCTTGGAAAGAAAAGAATAAAAGAAATAGGTATAAGAAAGGTTAGTGGTGCAAAAACCATCGAGATTGTCGCATTATTGAACCGTTATTTTGTGTCGGCTACTATTGCTGCATTCATTATTGCTGTGCCAATTTCCTATTACCTAATAAATTTATGGCAACAGGATTTTGCCAATAAAACCAACTTAAGCTGGTGGATTTTTGCATTAGCAGGCGTGTTGGCTTTGGGAATTGCATTGTTAACAGTTAGCTGGCAAAGCTGGAAAGCAGCTACAAGGAATCCGGTTGAGGCTTTGAGGTATGAATAATTAGTTTTTAGATTTTAGTCATCCACTTATTTTTTCATGTTCTCATTGATGGAAAATTTGAAATATTGAATGATCGAATAAACTCAGTATGTAATAGATAGTTGTGTCCTTTTAATCCCGTGCTACACAAACACTAACTATTACCACTATTAATAAAAATATTCGAGCACAGAAAAAACAGCTTTCTAATTATAATATAATCAGCGTATTAAAAAGCATTGCACGATTTAAATGC
>JAKSAU010001003.1 GCA_022361535.1 Desulfobacterales bacterium | reverse complement strand
TTGGAAAAAATACGCCTGATGCCGTTTTCCGGGACAAAAGAGCCTGAGTGCTATCGTTAAGTGTGTGAGTCCCGTTGTTTAAATGTGTAGGACTTGACACGATAAAAGTGCAGACGCATTAATGATATTAAGATTATTAAACTACTGACAGGAAACGTAACTATGAATCCCGTAATCGACTGCATGACCGCCCATAGATCCATCCGTAGGTTCACCCCGGAACCAGTGCCTGACGCCCTAGTAAAAGATTTATTGGCTGCGGCCCAATGTGCTGCTACGTCAAGCCATGTTCAGGCCTATTCTGTCATACAGGTTCGAGATAAAGAAGCCCGACAGCAGATTGCCCAGTTGGCAGGCCCTCAAATCTGGGTGGAAACTGCGCCTGTGTTTCTTGTTTTCTGTGCTGATATTGCACGGCTTGAAGCAGCCTGTCGCCGCCACGGGGTTGCTGCAGAAACCGGATGGGCAGAGCAGGGACTTGTGGCCACAGTGGATACAGCGCTTTTGGGGCAAAATATGATGCTGGCTGCAGAATCTGTCGGATTAGGCGGGGTGTTCATTGGCGGGATAAGGAATGATCCAGAAAGCGTGTGCAGACTTCTTGATATTCCGGATCAGGTCTACCCGGTTTTTGGACTCTGTTTGGGATATCCTGATCAGGATGTGCCAACAAAACCAAGGTTGCCTTTAGGTGCTGTATTGCATGACGGCAGGTATAACGCGCAGAAATCGGAACAAGGGCTGGATGAGTATGATAAGGTTGTAAATGCGTATTATGCAGACCGTTCTCCTATACTTGCAGACCGGACCTGGACATCAGGGATGGCTGATTTCACTGGTCAAAAAGTCAGACCCCACATGAAGTCTTTTCTTGAATCCAAAGGTTTTTTTACCAGATAGCCTGTAGAAAAGATTCATCATTTATTCAATTCAAACCATTTAGGCGTTGTTGAACTGTCATGGTTTATTTTTTTAATTTCTGTAACTGTTTTTGGGTCAAATGGGCAAGTATGCTGACCAAAACGCCAAGAAACAGAAAATAAAAGGAGAGCAGACATGACAACCAAAAGAACAGCCGTGTCATTAACAAACGCCTTAAGTGCCAGAAAAATACTAAAAAAGCACTTATCCCCTGCACCCATAAGACGCTACTCCAGTCTGGATCGTTTGATTGGAGCAAAGGTGTTTGTCAAACATGAGAATCACAATCCTACCGGTTCTTTTAAAATTCGGGGCGGAATCAATCTGATGCATAATTTAGCAGTTCAGGGTGAAAAAGGAGTGATAACATACTCCACTGGCAACCATGGCACTTCAGTGGCTACAAGTGCAGCCCTTTTTGGTTTACCTTCGATTGTTGTGGTGCCAAAAGAGTCTAACCCCCTTAAAGTGCAAAGCATCAAAGATGCCGGAGCCGAGCTCATTGAATATGGTGAGGATTTTGAGGCGGCAGGCAAAAAAGTGGCTGAGCTGGTAAAAGAGCGGGGGCTTTATTTTGTTCATCCTGCCAATGAACCCCATATTATAAACGGGGTGGCAACGGAATTTTTGGAAATCCTTGAGGAATTGCCTGATCTGGATACTTTGATTATTCCTATCGGCGCCGGTAGTGAGGCAGCCGCTGCCATTACTGTTCTCAATCAGATTAAACCGGATGTTGATATCATTGCGGTCCAGGCTGAGGCTGCCAGTGCTGCCTGGCTGTCCTGGAAAGAAAAAAGTCTTCTTACTGCCCCCAACACTACTTTTGCCGGTGGAATGGCGACAAGTGTAGCTTACGAGCTTCCTTTTTCATTGTATAAAGATCATCTTGCAGATTTTATCCTGCTTTCAGAGCAAGAACTTTACCAGGGAATTGCCCTTGCTGCCCACCATACCCGCAACCTTGCCGAAGGGGCCGGGGCTGCCTGCTTGAGAGCAGCCGTTAAAATCCGGGAACGTCTCAAAGGTAAAACTGTGGCCGTCCAGATGAGCGGCGGCAATGCATGCGCACAGGAACTGCAAGAGGCTCTGAGCCTGCCTTGCCTTGAAACCGGTGTGGT
>JAKSAU010000150.1 GCA_022361535.1 Desulfobacterales bacterium | reverse complement strand
CCTTCATTCCCCGTACGCTCGATATAAAGTTCCCCTTTTTGTAATTCTACCAATGATTTTGCAAAAGCCAATCTAATACCTACTCCCTTAAAATTATCTTTTACATTTAACTGGCTATAAGGCTCAAAAATTTGGTTAACCTTATCTTTGGGTATACCCGGACCGTCATCTTCCACTGAAATTAAAACACGGTTTTCTTTCTGCTTTAATTCAATAAAAACCTTATTACGTGCAAACTTAAACGCGTTGGTGAGTAGATTGCTCAACACCTTAACTAAGGCTTCCTGATCTGCTATAACCAGCACCGGATCATTAGGTACCGAAAAACTCAACTGTATGCCTTTACTTTCCGAAAAAGGAATGAAACGTTTATAGATATTGCTTATTGGGTTATTCAATTCGGTTTCTACTAAATTAAGTTCGTATTTGCCAGATTCTACTTTTCTGAACTCTAAGAGCTCTTCTACTAACTTAGTTAAGCGATTGGTGTTTTGATACATTACCTGTAAATCGGGGCGATCTCGATTATCAATGTCCGTTTTGTTAAGAATTAGTTCTAACGGCGTTTTTATGAGTGCCACCGGAGTTTTAATTTCGTGTGCCAGATTAGTAAAGAAATTAATCTTAAACCGGTTCAGTTCTTGTTCCTTAAGAAAGTTATTTCTTTCATGTTCCTGTTCGCTGTGTTTTATGGCCTGCCGTCGCAATAACCTGTATGTTAACGTTATAGTTAAGATTACAAGAAAGCCGTAGATTACATACGCAACCGCGGTTCGCCAAACTGGCGGCCTTATTATAAATTCACTCTCCAGAATTTCTTCCGACCAAATATTATCCCCATTGGACGCTTTTAATTTGAAAGTATATCTGCCTGGTGTAAGGTTATTAAATACAACCCTATTACTAGTCGTTTGCTTCCAGTTGGAGTTATATCCCTCAAGCGCATATTCATACCGATTGCTTTTGGGGTTAGTAAAACTTAGTGCGCTGTATGAAAAGCTAATATTGCTGAATTTATGGGACAAGTACGTGTTATTTTTTAGGGGCTCGTGTGTAATTAATTGCTCTCCGGTCATTTCATCTTCAGCCACCAACTTTTCTAAAAAAGGCGCGGGTTTAACAAAGTTTCGCTCTATATCCTTGGGTTTAAAGTGCAGTAACCCATTTGGTAAACCAAAGAAAACCCGATCATCAATTTGAAACCCGGTATTGTCTAAAAACAGTTTTGTTTTTACGCCTTCTCT
>JAKSAU010000809.1 GCA_022361535.1 Desulfobacterales bacterium | reverse complement strand
TTGTATGGCCAGACCGTTTTATTTGAAGGGAGATTTGAAATGGTACCAGAAGGAAAAGAACTGTTCCGATGTATATCAAAAGATATTGGGAGATTCTGGATCAAAGTACATAAAGAGAACAAGGGAACAATCAATAGCCTTGATCTTAAAGTCGCTTTTACAAAGATAAGGTTCAGAAAGCAAAAAAGTTTTTTTCCAAAATAACCTATCAACCAGCCTAAAATTAACGCTTTTAAAGTATCCCTTTAGACAGAACACTAATGCCAATATTGTTAACCTTAACATTAAAGCCTTACCTTGTGGCTATCATCCGAATACATGATTGTTTGAAAAACTTAAATTGTAAGCATATCCGAATATAGGAAATTTCCGATAATCATTTTTTCTGTTGTGTTTTTTTACTTGGAGTGATTATTTCACTTTATGTGATAATACGCTCTAAATGAGAGATTGTAATGTCCCAGTCGTATATCACTCTGATATTCGGATTATATCCGAACCCGGATATCTCGACTATGCGGGTTCGGTCAATTACTTGTTAGACACAAAAATAAGGAATGCCATTGTCTGAAAATATGAATCCATGTTGCGTTGTGGTCGGTGTCGGTGATGGATTAGGAATGAATGTAGCCCGACGGTTTGCACAAGGCGGTTTCGATATAGCCTTAATAAGTCGTAATCAGGAAAAACTGGACCATCTATCTTACACATTAAATTTTGAAGGTTTCACTGCTCAAGGTTTTGCCGCCGATGCTGGCATAGAAGAAAAACTTATTTCAGCTTTTAATCGGGTTAAACAATGGAATGCGAATATTGGGGTCCTTATCTATAACGCTGCCGCAATGATTTCCGATAATGTAATTGATTTAGCACCGAGTTCTATGATGGATAGTATGGCTCTAAATCTTGGAGGTGCAATTTGTTCGGTCAACCAAGTATTACAATCTATGCGAGGGCGAGGTGGTGGCTCAATTCTTATTACCGGTGGCGGACTTGGGCTTGAGCCATATCCTAACTGGGCTTCACTATCTGCCGGGAAAGCCGCTTTGCGTAGCTATACGATCGCACTGCACAAAGCATTATTTCCGGAAGAAATTCATGTCGCCGTTATTGCAGTTTGCGGCATGGTGGAGCCCGGAGGGCAATTTGACCCTGATCGGATAGCAGAAGAATACTGGCAATTGCATGCTGAATCTAAACCAAACTGGCGGCGAGAATTGGTTTATCTCCCACAAGGCGCAGATCCATATTACAACGATTCGGAAGGGGTTTTTAGATCAACCTCATTACCTATAAAAATGAAAGATCATTTTGCTAAATAAGGACGTACCAATGTGCTTGCCATACCATGAGCGCTCTAACAAAATAAATTCGGCGGACACAAAAAGCCGTGCAGCTGATTTACGACGATAAATATACTACACTGAAAGGGAAAAAATGAAAGCATTTCAACTCAGAGTCTCCATCATTGGAACTCCCAAATTGTACCGTATCATTGATATCTCTGAAAACGCCATTTTTAAGGATCTTCATAAAGATAAAAGGATATAAATGGGGTCAGATGAAAATTGTATTCAACAAACCAAATCAAGACGGATAAACCGCTTATTTGGAATCGTTGAGTGTCTTTCACGCTTAGAATACCCCGTTTTTATTTCGGATTTTACCTCCAGTCATCCAAAAATTAAATCGTAAAAGTGTATCAAGTGCCTGAATCGAGTCCCAGTGTTCTACAATTTTTCCGTTTTCAATCCTCCAGGTATCTATAATGTTCATTCCTTTACGATCATTTCCTCGATCCTTTTCTTTTAGGGTTGCATGCGAGTGAAAGGTCACATAATCTCCATCCGCATAGATATGTTTTACTTCATACGTGTAATCTGGATAATCTTGAACAAACTCTTGGAGAAATCCTACTAGACCATCGATTCCATCAGGGAGATTCCTATTGTGTTGAATATATGAGTCGTCGTTATATTTCTCCAAGACATAATCAAAGTTATGATAATTCATTAGATTTTGTACAAAATCCGTAATCAGTTTTACATTTTCTAATTCTTTTTCTGACCAGCTTTCTTTTTGAAAGGATTCAAGAATAATGATTATTTTATCTGATCTCGCGGGAATCTCTGCTGAAACAGCACTACAGTTAATAATAAGAAATAATACCATGATGTATTTCCACATAATTATTCTCCTGTTAAAAATATCAAAATAGGTGGATGTACCCAAACTAATGTTTAGAGCGGGTTAGAAAATCCCATTCGTGTTTTGCACTGCACCACCTGTGATCCAATAATACATCCGCATAAAACCATCGAGGGGCTGAACAGCATCCCAATGCTCTGTTAATTTCCCGCCTTTTACACGCCAGGTATCCATTATGTTCAAACCTTTTCGCTCATTACCCCGGTGCTTTTTGTTTAATGTGGCATGTGAATGTAAAGTTACGTATTCGCCGTCGACAAAAATACTTTTTACCTCATAGGCAAAATCCGGGAATCGTTTTGTGAGGTCCCTGACAGAATTGAGTACACCCGAAATTCCATCTTTCATGCTTCGATTGTGTTGTATGTAAGTGGAATTTGAATATTGCTGCTCGATGAGTTCAAAATTGTGATCGTTCATTAAGATTTGTACAAAAAGCAGAACGGTTTCTGCCTTTTTCTTTTGGTCCGATGACCAGTGGTCTTTCACGAGTGATTCAATTTCGTTGCGAATAGTTTCCATAAATACCTCCGGTTGAATGGCCAGTTTTATGCCGGCGTTAAATTACATTTAAGTTGATATTTTATTTAAAATCATGCATCATTACTTGCATAGTGCAAGTTAATATTTTAGATTGCATTTTGCAAGCTATATTTTATAATTTTTAGGAGAAGTGCTAATGAATCGCTCGGATTGCCCTATTTCAAATGCTCTTGATTATTTAGGGGACAAGTGGAGTTTATTGGTGATAAGAGATATCGCATTTTTTAATAAAAGATCCTATAACGAGTTGTTGGGATCTTCAGAAGGCATTGCCACCAATATTCTTTCGAGCCGGTTAAAAAATCTAGAAGCCAGCAATATCATTAAAAGAATACAAAACCCTTCTGATCGAAGACGACACATATACAGTCTAACAGAATCGGGAAAGGACTTACTTCCCATTTTGATTGAGATGATTTTATGGAGTGCTAAACACTATTCTGACAGGTTAGACATTCCGGTTGACTTGGTTCAAAAAGCAAAAGAGGATCGTGATGCCTTGATAAATCAGTTAATGGACCAGATTTCTGCGCAAAAATGATACGATTAACAACTTGCTTTAGTAAACCATAATATAACAAACTGATGGTACATAAGTAAAAAACAGGAACTCCTTGATAAAAAACAGTAAGTTGCCTATACTACGTTGTATCAATCAAGGCCAAAATTTTCTGTATTAGCATTAGTGAGGATACTATGACACTGGAGGCGGTCGTAAGGTATGCTGCATTAGTGACAGTTGCAGTAGCCATTGGAATGGGAGTGCATCTGGTCAGGGAATCCAAAGCCACGTCTTACCTGTCCAGTGATGCTAAAGCATGTATCAACTGCCACGTCATGGAAAGCTATTACGCAACATGGCAACACAGTTCCCATGCTCAACGTGCAACATGTGTGGAGTGCCATCTTCCGGTAGACGACTACATCGATAAGTATGCGTCTAAAACACGCGATGGATGGAACCATTCAGTTGCCTTCACTTTAAACACCTATGGTAAGCGAATGCTTATCACCGATGATGGCGCCAGACGAGTTCAGGAAAATTGTATCAGGTGTCATTCCAGTTTATCCAAAACAATCATTAAAAATGTAGACCGGTATCACGCATTTGACACTGAGGCGTTGGGAGGCAGACAGTGCTGGGACTGCCATCGTCAGATACCACACGGGCGTGTGAGGAGCATCAATGGAACGCCCTACAATCTTGGTGTTAAATGGGCTCATAAATCATCCACAGGGGGGGAATAATGAAATTAAATACCTTGGTATTAGTTGTGGCTCTTGCCGGCATTGCCTTTATGTCCTTTATGCTGCTGTCCATTGGAGGGAAAAAGGAAGAACAAGCTCTTCTCAATACTGCACCAGTGGTCAAGGAAACGGGTATTGAAGCAAGAAGTGATGTCTGGGGAAAGTATTATCCGCGTCAATACGACACTTGGAAAAAAACTGCGAAAAGTTCTGAAATTGAAGACGTGGTAGAAAGCTATCCTCAATTGGCTATCCTTTGGGCTGGCTATGGATTCTCCAAAGACTACAATGCCCCACGCGGACATATATTTGCGCTTCAAAGCAATCGAAACACCCTCCGTACCGGTGCCCCCACAGGTCCGGAGGATGGTCCCATGCCAATGGCGTGCTGGGCCTGTAAATCGTCTGATGTTCCGCGTCTTATGGAAAAAGAGGGAGAAAACGAGTTTTTTACAGGCAAATGGGCTCGTGCAGGCAGTGAAATCGTAAACCCCATTGGGTGTGCTGATTGTCATAACAGTCAAACCAGCGAGCTGCAGTTATCCAGGCCATATTTGAAGCGAGCCTTGGTGGATAGCGGCAGAAAACTTGAAGAGCTGACATTTCAGGATATGAGATCTCTGGCGTGTGCCCAATGCCACTCAGAGTATTACTTTCTGAAAACACCATACACGGATAAGAACGGTAAGGAAAAGGTTGCGGCAGTTGTAACATTCCCCTGGGCAAATGGCCTTTCTGCCGAAGACATGGAAAGTTATTACAATGGCTATGATTTTAAAGATTGGACCCACAAGCTAAGCAAGGTTCCCATGCTTAAAGCTCAACATCCAGGGTACGAAATATTCACCACAGGTATCCATTATAAACGGGGACTGTCTTGTGCGGACTGCCATATGCCTTACACTCAGGAAGGCAGTGTAAAATTTTCCACCCATCATATTCAGAGCCCCCTTGATAACATTGCCAATTCTTGCTTGACCTGCCACCGTCAGAGTGAAGAAGAGTTCCGGACCATCGTAAAGGAAAAGCTGGCCCGAAAAAATCAGTTGAATGCTATTGCTATGACCAACATTGCAAGTGCACATTTAACAGCCCAAGAGGCTTGGGAAAAAGGTGCTACCGAGGATGAAATGGAAGACGTTGTAGAAACAATTCGATCAGCACAATGGTTATGGGACTATTCCATTGCCAGTCATGGTTCCTTTTTTCATGCACCGGATGAAACACTTCGTCTTCTGGCCGTAGCTAACGACAAAGCCCAGCAGGCAAGGTTGGCATTGGCAGGTATCCTTGCAAGGCGTGGCGTTATCGACTACGAGGTTCCGGATTTTTCTACAAAGGAAAAGGCGCAGAAGCTTGCTGGAGTACCTTTGCAAAAGCTGGTTGAAGATAAATTGCGTTTCAAGAAAAGTGTCATGTCAGACTGGATCGACACCGCAGTCAAAGAAGGTCGTTTGAATAACGATTACTTAAAGGATTTGCCTGATAACGCATCCTATCCCCAATAAAATTTAATATAGGAACGAATTAAATAAACCGGGTAGCAACTGCTGTCCGGTTTATTTGTTTTCTGCCCGGTGTTTTATAGCAATTGCAAAATACATTTCCGATTGGCCCCGGTGAACAAGGGCTTCCCATGTGCAAATACCGGCTCGTTTGTTCTAAGAAACGGCTGCCGAATTTTTTTTTAAAAATCCGTCTGATGCCGTCTTCTTAGAACAAACGAGCCTATGTGTTCAAGCGGCAATATGTTCATTTTAGGATGCTACCAATAATTAAGCTACACACTACATAAATGAACATGTTTTTGGGAATCGTTAAAGAGTTAAGGTAATGCCATTTTAACAGGCAGATCATAAGCAGTCACGTTGGGTATTGAATGAGTACAGGCTGGCTAATTAAAAAACAGGGAGCAGGCCAGTATGGCAAAAACAATACCTGCGATGTCCGCAGTCAGGGCTGCGGCCATGGCGTGGCGAATCCTTCTGATCTGCACGGCACCGAAATAAACCGCCATTACATAAAAAGTGGTTTCGGTAGATCCCTGGAGGGTGGACACCAAAAGACCTGTGTAACTGTCAGGCCCGATGGCCGGGTCATTAATAATAGAAGCAAGTATCGCATATGCTCCGGAACCGGATAACGGACGCATGATGGCCATGGGCAGGGCTTCGGCTGGAAGGCCGAAGCCTGAGGTGATACGCGAAAGTGCCGTAACAACCACTTGCAGCACCCCGCTGGCTTTGAGCATGCCAACAGCAACCAGGATAGCGACCATATACGGTATAATTCTCAATGCCACCTGGAAGCCTTCCTTGGCTCCTTCTACAAAAACTTCATAAACCAGCACCTTTTTAGCCCAGCCAAATCCTAAAAAACCGACCATCAACCCCGGTAGAATCCAGGGAGAGATAGCCCGGCCGAAAAAAATGGCTGTCGGTATCAGTGAGACCAGAATACCAAGTGCCAACATAGAAACCCACAGGGGGTAGCCCTTTGATCCCTGCTCCAGTGTTTCATCTGATTCTTTACTGTCGTTTACCTTTTTCTTGTCTTGGTATTGTTCAACCGGGTCTTGTTTTGAAAAACGCTGATAAAATTTACAGGCAATAATGGCGATGGTTGTGGAACCAAGGGTGGCAAACAAGGTGGTAGGTAAAATCGCCGCTGGTTCAGCAGATCCTGCTGCCGCTCTTAGGGCGATCACACCTGTTGGTAGCAGAGTCACAGAAGATGTGTTTATTGCCATGAAAAGAGCCATGGCATTTGTGGCCTGGCCTTCGGTCGGGTTGAGTCGGTCAAGCTCCTGCATGGCCCGTATGCCAAAAGGGGTGGCAGCATTGCCAAGTCCTAAAGCATTGGCAGCCAGGTTTAAAATCATTGCCCCCATGGCCGGGTGATCAGCCGGCACCTCTGGAAAGAGACGGACCATTAAGGGTCTGATCAATTTAGCCAGAATGGTAAGCATGCCGCCTGCCTCAGCCACTTTCATCAAGCCAAGAAAGAGAGACATGACCCCAACCAGGCCAATGGCCAGTTCAACAGCCGCTCCTGCAGAATCAATCATGGCTTTTGACAGGATCTCCATGGGCATCTGATCTGCCTGGCCCGGAATAAAGTTGATTTGCTGCCAGCCAGCAAACGCAACAGCCGAAAAGACGAGAAAAATAAAGATCTTGTTCATTGTATCCAGTGTACGTTAAATGGTTATACTGCCCTGTTGGAATTCGTTCTCACCTGTCATACAGGGTTACTATGTATAACACCATCGCAACCTTGGTCAAATATTGCATGTAAATTGAACGATTAAGAGTCAACATGTCGGATCGAATCCATAATTTTGCAAACTACTTAGCCCTATTATTTTTTTATACGTCTTTTTATTTTAAAACGGATGAATTATAAAAATGAGCGTCATACATGTAATATGAAAGGAATATCTGATGAGCGCGTCTCGTACAAACAATTTATCTGATACTGGCCGCCCTCTGGGTGATTCATATGGTACTGCTGCCTATGGTGGTGATGGCTGGTCTCCGCGTACCCAAAGTCACGAGCAGGAAATGGGAAGCCTTTGGACACGGTGCGGTATCGATACGGAATGGCTACCATTGAGATCTGTTTTGGTTCACAGGCCGGGAAAGGAAATGGATATTCCCGAAGGCCAGGCCAATGCCTTTCAGTTTGCTGAAAACCTGGATGTTGGAAAAGCGCGGGCAGAACACGATTATATGGTGGAGTGTTATCAGCAGCATGGGGTCAAGGTCCACTATCTGGATACAGGCGAAGATATAACGCCGAATCAATTATATTGTGCAGATCTGTTTGCCATGACGCCCCAGGGAGCAGTATTGGCGCGGCCAGCCTCAACTGTAAGGGCGGGAGAAGAGGTCCGGGTTTCAAGAACACTGTCGAAATTGAACATTCCTGTGATAAAAATGCTTACAGGCAATGCCGTGTTTGAAGGCGCAGATTTAATGTGGGTGGACCAAAAAACGACTGTGATCGGCAGGGGGCTTCGGACAAATGCCAAGGCCATCTTTCAGATAGAAACGCTTTTAAATGAAATGGGTATAGATGTCTATGCGTTTGATATGCCCTATGGCTGTATGCATTTCATGGGGATGATGCGGATCGTGGACAAGGATTTGGCGTATATCTGGCCCCGGCGGACGCCGCATGCCCTGGTGGATTTACTTACAGAAAAAGGGTTTCAGGTTCTGCCTTTGCCTGATGTGGATGAGGCCACAGGCAATATGGCATTTAATTTTATTGTGCTGGCACCAAGAAAGATCATGCTTGCCGCTGGAAATCCAAAGACCCTGGCCGCCTATGAGGGCCAGGGTCTTGAATGTATATCCGTACCCGTGGATGAGCTTCGCAAGGCAAATGGTGCCATGGGCTGCATGACCGGTATCCTGGGTCGGGAAAAGACAAAAAGCTGATTAAAGCCGGATGATTTCAGGGGCCTGGCCTACGTGCTCCAGAAATTTTACCAGGTCTTTGGCTTCAATGGTTGTGGTGGCTGTGTTTGTTAGAGGATGGAAGTTTAGCAGTTCATTTTCCATGAGTTCTTCATCCAATACCACTTTGACTTCACGGTCACCGATATTTACCGCAGCAAAAGGGGTAACAGCGCCCGGAATCATTCCCAGGACTTCCATGAGCAGGTCCGGTTTGGCAAAAGACATGTTATTGGCGCCGATAAGCTTGCCTACATCTTTAATCCGGATAGGTTTGTCCGCCAGCGTGACCACTAAGAACAATTTCTTTTTTTTGTCCTTAAAAAATAGATTTTTAGAGTGGGCCCCTTCAATCCCTTCGCTGTGCTGTGCTGCTTCTTCAACAGTAAATACTGCGGGATGTTCATGATTGGTGTAATTGATGTCAATCTTGTCGAGAATCTTTAATAGTTCTTCCTGGGTCTGTAACATGGTGTATCCTTTCTTTAAGTATCCGGGAAAATAAGTATGCCCGGTTTAATATCGTGTATTAGGGGTTAAACATAATTAACATATATCAGCCTGACAATGGTTAAAAAGACCATGGTCAAAAAAATCGGCCGGATAAACGGGGCACCTCGTTTAATGGCCATGCCTGACCCGATCCTTGCCCCGATGATTTGTCCAACAGCCATGGTAAAACCGGCAGAATAAAGAACATTGCCCCCAATGATAAAGACCGTTAAAGCCACAACATTGGATACAAAGTTCATAATCCGGGTCGTACCTGTAGCCCGGGTCATATCCAAACCCAAAAGAATGAGCAGGCCGCCTGTCCAAAAAGCACCAGTTCCTGGCCCAAAAAAACCATCATAAAATCCAAGCCCCAGTCCAAAGGTCATGAAAAATAAGGACCTGCCCATTTTTGCCTTGCCCGGAGCAGTGCCAAGATCCTTTGCAAGAAGGGTGTAGATAAAAACAAAAAGCAGCATAAAGGGTATCAGGTGACGGACAAAACCTGCATCAACTTGCTGGACAGCCCATGCACCGGTTACGGCACCGATAAATGTATAAAAGATACCGTCCAGGTTTTCTTTAAGGCTTGCCTTGCCTTTGCTGATGAAGTTTATGGTTGCGGACAAGGTGCCGAAGCTACCTTGAAGTTTATTGGTACCAAGGGCCAGTTGTGGCGGCAGTCCTACTGATAATAAAACCGGCAGGGAGATCAGCCCGCCGCCGCCTGCAATGGAATCAACAAAACCGGCTGCAAGTCCGGCGATAAATAAAAGGAAGTAAGAAAATGCAGAAAGATCCATGGCCTAAACCTCCGAAAATCAGAACTGATGCGTTAAGATAATGAGATCGACCATAGAGATTTCCTTACTTGGGGTCAAGGTTAAAAAGTATATCATTTTCAAGGTAAACCTGCTCCAACTGTTCCTGGTATGTGCGAAGGTTTTCGCCTTTCCGGTTGGCAAGTTCCTGGACCATATATTGGATTACTGCCAGCATGCCTGAAACATTTCCAATAAAGGGGATAGATTTGGCGGGGACCACAAGGGATAGATCCGCAAACTGTATTACGGGACAAAAATTGGAGTCGGTCAGAGCCAAAAGGGTGTGCCCGGCCCGGCGGATCATCTTGCTGAGTTTTATAAGCTCGTTTGGGTAGCGTGTGGTGGCAGCCAGAACCACCAGGCTGTTCTCAGGTGCATTGGTCAGCATGTCCATGGCGGTTGAATCACTTCCTTTTAAGATATGAACCCCGCGGCGTACCTTTGTCATGGACCATCCAAAGTAATATGCAAAGGTGTATGACAGTCTGGAACCGGTAAAATATATTGCCGGGCTCTTTTCCATGTAGTTCACAAACTGATTCATGGCATCCATATCAATATGCTCATACAGATGTTTTAGGTTGTTCAGCTCTTCTAAAATACCCCGGTGCAGCCGGTTCAGGCCTGGTTCTTCCATGTCTTTCATATCCAGACGGTCCGGCAGTGAAAGTCCGGTATTGAGAAAGTCTTTCAAGGCATCCTGGAAATCAGAGTATCCGTTGTAGCCGATGGCAGATACAAATCTGACCACTGTAGCCTCGCTGGTATCGCAGGCTTCGGACAGTTCTTTGGTGGTCATAAAAACAACTTTAGACGGGTTATGGATAATATAAGTTCCCAGCGTTCGTGCTTTTGGCGTCAGAGCGTCAAGTTTTGCAGATATTTTATTAATTACCGGGTGTGATGCCGTATCATTCATGAAAGAAGCCTCGCTATGATATTTATTCAATCATTTATTATTGGTTGTTCAATTTATCGCAATATATTAATTTTATTGTAATTTAGTAAATACGGGTAGTCTTGTCAAGAAAGAATGAAAGAAATTCTTTCATTATGAAAGAAAGTTCTTGACAGGATTTCTTTCATAGCGTATTTCCTATTATTGGAGGCATACCAATACCAACCTTTAATAAAGAGAAGGCCAATGTTTTTGAAAAAGAAACCCATGTGGGGAGAAAAGAAAAAACTGAAGTCCAGTTACGATGTCGTGCTCATCGGCGGCGGGCTTCACAGCCTGGCAACTGCGTATTACCTTGCAAAAGAGCATGGTATCACCGATGTGGCCATTATTGAAAAGAACTATATCGGATACGGTGGTGCAGGAAGAAACACTGCCATTGTCCGGGCCAACCAGAGAACCCAGTATAATGTGCCCCTATATAAGGAAGCACTTGACCTTTGGCCGGTATTGACCAAGGAACTGGATTACAACCTCATGTTTAATAATTGCGGCAACCTGAACCTCATGCACTCCGAGGCTGCCATGAAAGCCGCAAGAATGACCATTGCCACAGCCCAGTTTCATGGCGTTGAATCCCATCTAATTGACGCCAAGGAAGCCAAGGAACTGGTTCCGGCCCTGAATATTTCAGAGGACATTACCTTTCCCATCCACGGTGCCATGTTCCATCCTCCCGGCGGTGTTGTCCGCCATGATGCCGTAGTCTGGGGCCTTGCCAAAGGCGCAGCCAAACTTGGTGTTGAAATTCATCAGCAGACAGAAGCCACAGGCATCAATACCCGGAATGGCAAAGTGACTTCCGTTGTGACCGATAAAGGTACCATTAACTGTAAGCAGGTAATGGTTTCTGCCGGTGGGTATTCTGCCGCACTCATCCATGGCTTTTTGGGCATCAAACTGCCCATCTCTGTTTTGACCATCCAGGCCATGGTAACCCAGCCCTTGAAACCCATTCTTGACCATGTTGTTTCTTCAGGGGCGTACCACTGCTATGCCAACCAGACCCTTAAAGGTGAGATTGCTACAGGCGCCCACATGGATCAGTGGCCCAACTACACCACTTTGAATACCGCCTACTACATCAAACATCAGGCAGAAGCCCTGTCTGAATTTCTCCCGGCCTTAAGAGGCCTGAGATTCATGCGGATCTGGGGCGGGCTTGCCGACATGACGCCGGACATGGCGCCCATCATGGACGGCAACGACCATTTCGACGGCTTCTACATGGATTGCGGCTGGGGCTATTTCGGCTTCAAGTCGTGCTCGGCGGTGGGCAAACACATGGCCGCGTTCATGGCCGACGGCAATTGTCCGCCCATGCTCAAACCGTTCAACCTGCGCCGCTATGAAAATCATCAACTCATGGGCGAGACCGCGGCGCTGGTCAACTACACGCCGGATAATTAACCCTTTGGCCTGACAGATTCAGGGAAGGAGAAGCAATTATGGCCTTAACC
>JAKSAU010000307.1 GCA_022361535.1 Desulfobacterales bacterium | reverse complement strand
GTCTATTTCGATATGGAACTAATAGAGGGAAGGCTACAGCTCAGTTTCAACGTCCACGATCTTTAAGGTTGCAATAATATATGTTCTTATCTATTTATTATCCTCCAACCAATATAAACGGATATGGGTAGCCGCATACCAGTGCTACGATATAAGATATTCCAGCCTTAAATCCATTTAAATTATCCCCGTGCTTATATTCAAGACCGAGTATGGAGCATATTAAACACCAGGTAAAAGCCCAGCACAAAATTATACTTAGTGGAAAAAGAACAATATCTAATATTGAAACTTTACCTTTGAATAAACAAATTGAATTAGAGTAACAACTCACAATAGAAGACATTAGTGCACTTAGTGTATATAAAGTGAGATTAATTATTATCCAATACAGTTTCTTATTTTTACTTAGCATTGCTGTTATTATAATGTTGGGGATACCTACTGAATATGATAGCGGCGAGAGCATATACAGTTATAAGTCGACCCGATTGTCCTATAAGTTTGTTTCCTATTGATTCATGAATATTACTATAGATGTCAATATACCAAATAACAAGATTAGAAAGACTCCTGCCACTGAAATTAATAAATTCTTTGTCTTTGGTTTCTGAAAAATTTTGTTTTCTTTGAGTTTTCGAGTAGTCCAGAGACGGCATACTATAATCCATGCGGCAATTAAGATTAACATCGAAATTCCAGGCCAGAATGACTCGGGAACTGTTTCAAACATAATCTCTTCACTTCTATTAATTCATCGAAGACCCTCGGCTCTGACTTATAAGAGAGGACCGTTTTAGGGCACGAATCTCTTTAAATCCGAGGGTTATGGCCAATATTATGGTTCATCAACAAATTGAATTTGCGGTTCTTGAGCAAGAATTCCCTGTATTTCCCGACACAACTTTTTTTTTTGCTGTAGTTGTATCTTTTTTTTAAATGGATTTTTGAAAACAGGCAGCTTGGTCATTACAGAACATGACCAAACCACTTCATCTTTCGATGGTGGTGAATCGCCTTTTTTAACATTGTCAAAACCATAAACACTCGAACACCCGACGAGCAGCATAAATGGTTTACGAAAAATTATGATGCACCACCCCCAATCCTCAGAGAAGCACTCTGTCTCTGAATATCCGATCAAGGTTAACTGTTCGCTAAGCCAATGAGCGAATTGCTTACCATAAATACCCGGATTGGTTTCCTCATCTTCGTTTGCTTCAATATCGAATAGATTTGTCTTGAACCAGAATTTATCCATATCCCTACCATTGCATAGCTATTTCTCGATAGCATAATAGTTAAATTTCATCTTTATAAGGATAAAAATGAATATTTTTGCATAACAACGGGTTCTTGTCACGTTATTGTACACAAGCGAAGAATATTATGACATTACACAGGTTAATCATCACGGATTACAGGGTTTAAAAATACTAATACAACACATCATAATCTGGAATTTTCGAAAAGAATCTTGCCATCAGACTACAATACAGGACATCCTCCAACTATGTATTATTGACTTGGAAACAAGAACTTATGCCATAAGGAAAAACAATGAATAAAGCATTCTGGGGAGGACTTGTTTTTTTACTTTTCGCATCATACATGTTGAAACATGCTGTGCAATCTTTTAGGCTTTTTAAAAAAAGCACTTTATGGCCCTCTGCAGAGGGGATTATAACTGAATGTACATATTCTCTCACAGAGCACAAAACTAATCTTAGAAACTTTTTTGTCACATACCAATATCAAGTAGACGGTGAAACCTATCAAAACAACAGGATTGCGCTCTACACTATTGTAAGAAAGGAAGAAGCAGAACCTCTTGCAGAACAATTTAAAGAAGGTAATAACATTCCTGTATACCATAACCCTGAAAAACCAGAGGAATCATGTTTAGTAGTAGGGGAACCTCAGAAGAAGTATAGCGATCTAATTCTTGCGACTATGGGAGTCCTAATTGGTGTAGGAATTACTTTCGCAGGCTACTTTGGATACATTGGTAAATAATATGAATGTATGACAAGCCATAAACCAGCTCACCTCAACCTGGGGACATTTTTTGAAAAGGTTCTTGCCATCAGGCTAAAAGTCAAGATATCATCCTGTAAGTGTACATAAGTGAAACAATGTTCAATTTCTTATTGTTTTAATATGAGGAGCCTTATTTGACGATTCCGTTTATTATACTGTTAACTGAAAAAGAAAAATGAGACTCCCTAAAAGCATTCTAAAAAAATCAGCATTATGAAAATAGATCGGTATTAATATGTCTCCAATTCTTTTAAAGATCATTGGTATAATTATTCTAATCATGGGAGTTTGGGGTATTTTTACAGGAAGAGTAATGGCTGGTTCGAGAGGCTTACAGCCAAACTATTATGATCGAAATGAAAGCCCTTTTCTTTTTTATATCTTTATTAGCATCTATGTAACAATCGGTCTTTTTGTCTTATTTAAAGGTTAATGAAACGCATACTTGTTATCATATTTATTATTAGCTCAGTCCCAGGTTATTTAAATGCCTGTGATAATGCGTACATTAACGATGCAGAGAACCGAATTATTAAACTTGGATATGCTATTAATCAATTCACAGGCTATGATTGTGCAAATAAGCTTTGGAAGGACCTTTTAAAGCTTAATAAAAGTAATTCCGATCCAGTAAAACAAATATCAAACAACTATAGGGCTGTATATTTTTACCAAAGCAAAACATTACTTGAGATATGGATTTTCTATGACACTGATACAAGAAAATATATAGACATGATTGTTTTTAATGGTAACTAAAGAAAACCTCTCGCTGCCCTATCCGACCTTTAAACTTTAATTAAGCATTTATACTTATTCAGAATAATTGATCTTCTATAAACTCAATACTAATTAAATTTTCCTCGACCAAGTTAAAGTGAAAATTATGGAGAATAGCACTTAGTCTTAGGTAAAATCACGAATGTGTTTAATATATATCTGGCTGGATCTAATAGCGAAGTTATCCAGAAGTTTTTACTGTCCTGGCAGCATCAGGAAGTGATCCACCACTGATCCACCATTTAGAAACAATAAAAGCAGCTAAGTAGCTGCTTTTATTATACTTATGTGGGGTGAGTGACGGGATTTGAACCCGCGGCAACCAGGGCCACAACCTAGTGCTCTACCAACTGAGCTACACCCACCGCAAAAAACTCTCCTTGTTTATCAGAACCGCTGTCATTTTTCAAGTATTTTTTACAAAAATATTAGATTTTGGTTTTACAATAAAGATTGACCTGCCCTGCCTGTTTGACTATTATCCTTGGGATACTGATTAAGATACTTAAAGGAATATATCACATATGAATGCATTGATTATTTTCACGGTCCGCTTGATATTAGGGCTTGCGTTTGGCATCATTTTAACCAGGCTATTCAGGCCGGATTGGGGGATCTATCACGGAGCAGTCACCGGCCTTATTCTTGTAGCATTGGCATACGGCATGAGTTATTTTAGAAAACCCAAAGAATAACGGAAAAGAAATTCGTGGACAATATAATTCTTGGCACTGCAGGACACATCGATCACGGGAAAACCAGCCTGGTCAAAGCCTTGACCGGTATTGAAACCGACCGTTTGAAGGAAGAAAAAGAGCGTGGCATTACCATTGAGTTGGGCTTTGCCTCCCTGGATTTACCCAATGGTCAGCACATCGGCATTGTAGATATGCCCGGTCATGAAAAATTTGTTAAAAATATGGTAGCAGGTTCTTCAGGAATTGATGTGGTGGTCATGGTGATTGCTGCAGACGAAGGAGTAATGCCCCAGACCCGCGAGCATATGGAAATTTGTAACCTCATGGGTATTCGCCACGGAATGATTGCTTTGACCAAAACCGACCTTGTAGATGAAGACCTGCTTGAGTTGGCCATGGAAGATATCAATGATTTTGTTCAGGATACTTTTCTAGAAGAAAAACCGATCGTACCGGTATCTTCTGCTACAGGCAAGGGTCTGGATGAATTTACCACAACGCTTGAACAGATATGCTCCCAATTACCGGAACGCAAATATTCATCCATTTTCAGACTTCCTGTTGACCGGGTGTTTTCCATGAAAGGATTTGGCACGGTGATCACCGGCACCCTGATTTCAGGTAAGGTGAACGTTGGGGATGATATCATGGTTTATCCTAAAAAAATCACCTCCAAGGTCAGGGGAATCCAGGTCCACTCCAGCGGTGTTGAAACCGCAGCGGCAGGCACCCGTACCGCCATCAATTTTCAAGGCCTGGACAAGGAGTCCGTACTCAGAGGAGATGTGTTGTCAACGCCTGCCACATTGATTGAAAGCTATATGGTGGATGCGGACTTTCTTTACCTGAAAAGCAATGCAAAACCTGCCAAGGCTCGTACCCGGGTAAGATTCCACTCTGGAACCAGTGAAATTTTAGGCTACATGATATTACTTGACCGGGACGAACTGCTCCCCGGGGAATCCGCACCTGTTCAATTCCGTCTTGAAGCACCCGTGTGCTGCATTAAAGACGACAGATATGTCATCCGCTCTTATTCTCCGGTTAAAACCATAGGCGGCGGTACCATACTAAACCCGGCCTCCCAGAAACATAAACTCAAAGATGCGGATGTTGTAAAGGGATTGACAGATCTTTTGGATGGGGATGATGAAAAAACCATTTCCTT
>JAKSAU010001192.1 GCA_022361535.1 Desulfobacterales bacterium | reverse complement strand
AATGACGCATTTTCCCACCTCCTTGGGCTGCCCACCATCTGGGTTCCCCACTCATTCGGCGGCTGCAGTCAGCATGCCCCCAACGAACATGTCAGGGCCGATATCATGTCCCGGGGGCTTGAACTGATGACGGGACTTTTCTGGGATATCGGCGATAAAGGCGGGTTGAAGGACGTTTAGGGAACAATCTTTTTCATGAAAGACAAACTAAAAAAACAGTGGTTTTTATGCGGGCTGGTACTGATTTTCAGCCTCGTCATTTTTGACAGCAGCGCCACCCTGGCCCGGGCAGGCATCTGGCTGAAATCCCATAACGGGTCCGCCGTTATGATTTTTTCCATCTTCCTGGCCTCGGGACTCATCATAGAGGTCGATCAGATCCGGGCCGGCATCAGGGATATGGCAGCCACCGGCGCCGCGCTTTTCACCATTGTGGTCACCGCCCCCTTAATTGCCGCTGCAATAATGCGGCTGCCCCTTGAACCCGGGGTGATGATCGGCCTGGCCCTGGTGGCCGTAATGCCCACAACTCTTTCTTCGGGAGTGGTGATGACAGGCCAGGCAAAGGGCAACATGGCCCATGCCCTGTTTGTCACCATCCTGTCCAATTGCACCGCCATTCTCACCGTACCGCTGATTCTGCCCTGGATGGTCGCGGGCGTCCGGGAGTCCGGGGAGATTCATATCGATCAGGTCGCGATATTCGTTAAGCTTTTCCTGCTGGTCCTGCTGCCCCTCCTGGCAGGGCTGGGCCTGAAAAAGTACCTTGCCATTCCGGCAAAAATCAAAAAAAAGCTGGGCATCCTCAACCAGCTCATTGTGCTGGGCATCGTGTTTATGTCACTTTCCGGCGCCCGGGAAGTGCTCATGGCCAAAAGCACGGTTGTTTTTTCCATCCTGCCCCTGGTGGTGATCTACCACCTCATTCTTCTGGCTGCAGCCCGGGCGCTTGCGGCCCTTTTGAAAATCGGCCCGCAACGACGTGAATCCGTGCTTTTCATGGGCGCCCAGAAGACCCTGCCCCTGGCAGTAATGCTTCAGATCACCTGCTTCCCCGAATTTGCCACAGCCCTT
>JAKSAU010001131.1 GCA_022361535.1 Desulfobacterales bacterium | reverse complement strand
GACCGCATCGGCGGCAACGGTGCCCCCTTGGCTTTTCGCCGGCCGGCCGTCGGCGTGTAACCGCACACTGGGGAAAGCGCCCAGGTCCGTGTGGGGCAGAAAAAGGGCCGACGTGAACTCGTCCATGAACCGGGAATTACTGGAAAAGTCAATGTAGGTCATGGCGTTGCACACCTGAGCGGCCTCCTTGCGATGGGTGTCCGACAACAGGGCCATATAGGCGCCGGCAATGGAGCTGTTGCCCAGGTAAGTGAATTTGCCGCGATCGATGTCCGGCAACATGCCGATGCTGACAGCCTTGTCAATGTTCAGATACTGTCCAAATCCACCCGTAATCCAGACGCGGTCCACCATGGAAAAATCGAGGCCCGCCTCTCCCAGCAACACGGTAAAGCCCGCGTAGATGGCTCCCTTGCTGAGAATCAGGCTGTGGATATCCGATTCGGTGAAAAGGATATCCTCCCCCATGGCGGTTTCCCGCCCATGGGCCAGCACATAGGCGGTATCATTGTCATCCTTGAACAGGCGCTCGTGGGATGGGTCCAGAACCAGCTTGCCCCGGGAGTCGATGACGCCGGTTTTCATCATTTCGGATATCAGGTCAATCATACCGGAGCCGCAGATGCCGCGCGGCGGTTGGCCGCCGACCGTTGAAAAAGTGGGGGCCAGGGTATCCGGATCGATGCCGACCCGCTCGATGGCCCCCTCTTCGGCGCGCATCCCCCATCGCACCCCGCCGCCTTCAAAGGCGGGTCCCGCCGAGCAGGCGGCCGTCATCATCCACTCCTGGCTGCCCAGCACGATTTCACCGTTGGTGCCCACATCGATAAACAGGGTCAAGGGCGTCTCCCGGTGAAGACCGGTGTAGATCATGCCCGAAACGATATCCCCCCCCACATAGCTGGCCGGACCGGGCATGATGAACACGGCGGCGTCGGGATTCACCCTGAGACCGACGCTTCCGGCCGTGAGAATGGGAAATTCCGAAACAGTGGGGACATAGGGCTCCCGGCGG
>JAKSAU010001025.1 GCA_022361535.1 Desulfobacterales bacterium | reverse complement strand
CGGCCCCGGCCCCGGCTTCGCCGCCCTCCACCGCTTCGAAAAAGAAGCTGCCGTTCCGCCTCTAGCCCGGCTCTGCGCTTTCGAGCCACGTACGCGCTGCGGACCGGCGACCGAGTCCGTGTTCAGGGTAATCTCCGGACTTGCAGGTTTTTCAGAAAATATTTTTTGATCAATAAGTTATCAATTTGAGCCATCTTTCCCAGCGGACCGTTTCGCCAGCTCGTCGGCATTACAGCAGTACGCGCCAGCCGAACGACGGTACACCAAGCCGAAAACCGGCAATCGTCCTGTCATACGCATTGCAAGCGGGCTTTTGGTTCGTTGAAGGACATTTCTCACACGGCCTGTACTGTGGATGCCGCTCGCTATAAGTTCCATTCAACGACTCCATCGCGCTATAACACGCCATAATGCTCGGGCCTTGCGTTCGGAGAGCACTGCAGCCCGAACGGCACTCCTCTCGTCTTTCGCATCGGTATGTCTCGTCGCGACACGACGCCAGACCGCGAGAAAACAACTGAATGCATATCCCGCACGCGTTGAGCCTCAAATGATTTCAGACCTGTTCCCGAGCCCGCAACGATGGCCCTATGAGAAGTGGCTCTATACCGCCTGGTTTCGCTTCCTGGTTCGCTATCGACGGACGTTGCTCGGCCCTGTTTGGCTGCTCGTCGGCCCGACGCTCTTCGTCGTAACACTGGGCCTGCTTTTTGCGGAGATCGGCTCCCAAAACCCGGGACAGTTCGTGCCACACCTCACGGTCGGTCTGATTACCTGGACGCTGATCTCCGGCTTCGTCACCGGTAGCACGACCGTGTTTCATCGCAGCCGGGCTCAAATACTCCAAGGCGGCATGTCGCTTACGGACATCGTCATGGTCGACATCTGCTCGACGTTCCTGCTGTTTCTCCACCAGGCAGTCCTGATCGTGGTTGTGTTTGCAATTGTCGGTGTCGACCTGTCGCTCTATGCCCTGTTGAGCTTGGCCGGACTTGCACTGCTGGTCGTCAACGGTATCTGGCTCACACATTTTTTCGGCATCATCGGCGCGCGTTACCGGGATCTTGATGAGATCGTCAGCGCGATCATGCGCATTGCCTTTCTGGCAACGCCTATTATCTGGATGCCTGGGGAAAGCACGCGGGGCGGCATCATGGGAGCGTTCCTGGTGTTCAACCCCTTCTATCACTATCTCGAACTCATCCGCGGTCCACTCCTCGGCCAACCGGCTTCATTGCTGAGCTGGACCGTGGTGCTGGCCATTACCGTTGTCGGCTTTCTGTTGGCGAATCACTTCCACCGCCGCTTCGCGCGCTATATTCCGCTCTGGGTGTGACGGGCCGTGGCAAAAGACATCGTGACGCATACGCTTATCGAAGCCCGCAATCTGGTGCTTACGGTTCCCGTTTTCAAACCGAGCGACCGCAAGCTGCTTTCAGACCCCGGCCGCCTGCTGAGCGACTTTTATCTAGCGCGGACGCAGCGTGGCGTCGTTCGCATCCTCGATGACATCTCGTTTACGCTGAACGCCGGGGAAAGGCTGGGGCTTATCGGCGCCAATGGTGCCGGAAAGAGCACGTTGCTGCGCATGCTGGCCGGCAT
>JAKSAU010000418.1 GCA_022361535.1 Desulfobacterales bacterium | reverse complement strand
GTTCTGTAATGCCTGAAAGTTACGATGTATATCCCAATGGCTTTGGGGCTGTAAAAGAAAAAGCTAAAAAGGCAGGAATTAAATTGGGTCTATGGCATGCCTGGACAGCACCTCTTTCAGCTTTAAAAACCAATTACAACACAGGTGATTTTAAAGCTTATAAACTGGATTTTGCCCAATTGAATAAAAAGGATGCATTGGATGGGTTATATTACAAAGCCCGCAATTTAATAAAGCATTCCGGTTATACTACTGTAGTTAATTGGGATGTGACGGAAAATCCTGCACGTATGGGATTTTATTTTGGACGCGATTGTGGCAATCTTTATCTGGCAAATCGCAAAGCATACACAATCCGGCCTGCCGTACAATACGAACCATGGCAGGTATTACGCGATGCATGGGAACTGGCTGATTATATGAACCTGAATAAAGTACAGGTAACTTACCAGAACAAAGACCTTACTCCTCCAGGAGCAGTAACTGATGTTTTAAGCTATCCTCATGGGTATAACTTTGCCGTTACCTTAATGGCAAGCCCGATTTTTTTCACAGAGATACAGTTTTTATCACCCAAAGCGCGCGAAGAATTAAAACCTATCATCGCCAAATATAAAGCAGAACGCGATGAAATGTACAAAGGTTATGTTTTTGCTGTAGGTGATAAACCTGATAATGGAAGCTGGACTGGTTTTCAAAATTACAATCCGGAAACCGGCAATGGTTATTTAACGTTTTTTAGGGAGTTAAAAAATCCAGATTCAAACTACACGATTGCACTGCATTTCCTGAAACCTGGAACAAAATTGGAAATCACAAATATATTGACAGGAGACAATCACAACGTAACATTAAGTGAGAAATCGGAAATAGACATTCAAATTCCTCAGGCACCTGGTTATTTATTTTTTAAATACTATCAAAAATAATATGAAGATAAAAATGTCAATAGATAATATGAAAATAACACTTGTCTGTATTCTTATTTTTGGAATAAGTAGTTTATACGCAAGGGAAAATCATAAAATAAGCTTGAATAAAAACTGGAAAGAATGTGCAGTTAAAGCTTCTGAAAATATTCTGGAGGTAAGTACAGGTACAATAAAAGTTAAATGGGATATCTCAGAAAAAGGCATGTATTTAACCGAACTATCTGAGATGCAATACCGAAAACAGTGGATTTCTGAAACAAGTAAAAAAACAAGCTGGAATATCCCGGGAGTTACCGAAGGGGATGCAATTGTAAAAAATATTACAGCTAAGGTCG
>JAKSAU010001232.1 GCA_022361535.1 Desulfobacterales bacterium | reverse complement strand
AGGTAGGAGATGATCCGGGCCACCGGGAAAATCATGTCACCGGTGTTGCTCTGCTGCAAAATCCGGCCGTTGAGGGACAGGCGGATATCCAGATCCTGGGGATCGGGAACCTCGTCCCGGGTGACCAGGGCCGGGCCAAAGGGGCAGAAGGTATCAAAACTCTTGCCCCGGACCCACTGCCCGCCGCCGGCATGCTTCTGCCACCGCCTTGCCGATACGTCGTTGGCAACGGTATAGCCCAGGACATGGGACAGGGCGTCTTCTTCTGACACGTTTTTAGCCGGACGGCCGATGACAACGCCCAGTTCGGCCTCGTAATCCACCTCCGGCTTCTCCCGGCACACCGCCGGCAGGACGATCGCGTCCCCGTGGGCTGCCGCGGCTGCCGGATTTTTCATGAACACCACCGGGTACCGTGGCACGTCCATGCCGATCTCCCCGGCATGGCGCCGGTAATTCAGCCCGATGCACAGGATTGCCCGCGGGTCGACCGGCGGCAGCAGTTTCCCCACCGCCATCCGTTCATCCGAGGGCGTGGGGCCGCTGTAGAGGCCCCCCTCCAGCGGGGTGGCCGAGGAACCGTCGTAATCGGTGCCCAGGCAGGTGAGCCCGTCTTGATTTTCAAACCGGATAATCTGCATACTTGCTTTCTCCTGATCTTGGGATACACTGATGTTTAACCCGGATATTCCATGAATAAATCACTTGGTGAAATATCCGGCCTAACGCGTTATTATGCGGGATGGAATTGAAAATGGAAAGAATTTTTCACGGCCTCTCCGTTAAAAAGGCCGATCTGGTGGTGCTGATCCTCACGTCCCAGAAAATCGCCGTCCGCACGGAACGGCAGGGCAAACGCATTGATATCTGGGTGGACGGAGATCAGCAGGTCCCGGCCCGGGACCATGTGGCGGCCTATTTCCGGGAAAACCGCCTGCGCCCCCTGCCGCCGCCGGATCCCGGCATGCGGCTGTCCGCCTTTCATTCCCCTGCCGCCTTTGTCATCATGGCCCTGATGACGGGTCTCCACTTTCTGTTCCACATCACCGGCACCCT
>JAKSAU010000580.1 GCA_022361535.1 Desulfobacterales bacterium | reverse complement strand
TCAAACCACGCCTGAATCCGAGAAGGCGATCCGGGACCTGTTGGTTGCGGCAGAGGTCAAATCTGCGCTTATGGGTTTGGATTACGACATCAGAACCCAGGCTCAAAACGGTTTGGTAACCGTTAAAAGCCGCGCGAGGCTTGACCAGCAATCCGCCCTTTACGATGAAATCAAATCGACGGCAGAAAGGGTGGCGGGTGTAAAGGAGGTCAAGGTTGAGTTTGAAACCATCTATCCTTTAAGCGAATAGCCCAGCCTTATCGACGAAAATCTTCGATTTACAGTTATTCGTAGATTTTTTCATCCGCGGCCTCGGCTTCAGCGGCATCCGGTTCCAAGTCCCGTATTTTACCGGTCTTCTTGTTGTCCCGGTATTCCTTGTACCATTCGTTGGCGATAATCATGGACATCACTTCGTTGGTTCCGGTCCAGATGGAGGCCAGCCGCAGATCCCGGAAAATCCGCTCTACCGGGTAGATGTTGGTGTAGCCGATACCGCCCATGACCTGCATGGCGTTGTGCACTGCCTTTTGGCAGGACTCCGTGACAAACTTTTTGGATTCGGACACCAGCCGGCGGACCTGTTTTTCCGGGACATCTGCGTCTACGGCCCTGGCAGTCGTGTAGATCATGGCCCGGGAGGCATCCAGCAGGGTGACGGCTTCGGCCACCTGGAAGGAGACGCCCTGGAAAGCGGCTACGGGTTGGCCGAACGCCTTTCGTTTTGAGGTATATCCGGTAGCCACCTCCACGGCAGGCACGGCCGCGCCGATGGTCATGGCAGCCGTGCCCAGGCGCTCGGGGATCATCATGGTATTGAAGACCCTGACGCCTGCGTTGAGTTTGCCCAGCAGATTCTCCCGGGGCACCCTGACATCCCTGAACACCATGCGGGCCGCCCCGCCGCCCCGGCATCCCATAAGGCCGTAAAGGTACTCGGTTTTAACCCCCTCTGTCCGGTCCACGATAAAACAGGAGATTCCCTTACGGGGTTCGGCATCCGGATCGGTCCGGGCATATACCAGGAAATAGTCAGCGCCCTCCCCGCCCACGATAAAGCGTTTCTGGCCGTTGAGGACAAAGTGATCCCCCTTGTCCGCCGCCATGGTGGCGGTCCCGAAAAAATCCGACCCGCCCCGGGGTTCGGTCAGACATTCCGCCGCAAATATTTCCCCCCGCAGCAAAGGGCGTACATATTTTTCTTTCTGGGCATCGGTACCGTGGAGGATAATGGCGTCGCAGACCAGCTCGGCGCCCACGCCAAACGTACAGGCAAAGATATACCCCAGGACACCGATCTCCTCCATGACCATGCAGG
>JAKSAU010000032.1 GCA_022361535.1 Desulfobacterales bacterium | reverse complement strand
CCATCGGCGAGAATGTCCTGGTGGCCCAGCGGGCATTTCTGGAGAATGCGGAATTGGGAGACGGTTCCAATGCCCAGGAGAATTGCCACATTATCGATTCGACCCTTGCCGGGTCGTGCATTACAGCCCACGGCGGAAAAATTATCCATGCGGATGTCGGGCGGAATACATTTGTTGGCTTTAATTCGTTTATAAACGGTAATCGCGGTGCCCGCATCGAAATCGGAGCGGGATGCATCGTCATGCCGCATACCATTATCGATTCCGAGGAACCGGTCCGGATACCCGGCGGGCAACTGGTCTGGGGCCTGATCCGTTCCAAGGGGGATATAGCCGAACACACCATTTCCCTGGACAGCCTGGCGGAAATACGGGAAAGCATTTCCATTGGCAATATGTCTTTTTCCGGCACGGGATCACTGTTTATAGACGCGTTTAAAAACCGCATCAACCATATTCTGCTGCTCAACGGTGCCTTCTACAGCAACGGAGAAAAAACGGGGCATGCCCAGCACGACCGGGATATATCATTTAACATCCTTCAGCCCTACCGGACGGGAGAGCAAAAAGGGCTGTACCCCTCTTTCCGAATCAAACCTTAATGGGGACGGCCGGCCGATTCCGCCCGTTTAGAGCAACTTAAGGTGCCAGTTCCAGAGTCCTGGCCGGTCCTTCATGCGGACACCTTTGGGAATGGTTTCCGTCAGGGAGATAAAACAGGCATACCCGGCCTGCTCCAGGGTGTCCCGGTGGGCTGTCATGTCCAGGCGCCAGTTGGGGTACACGTAAAAATTGTCATTGGACCGGGTAATCCAGGCACCTTCTCCTTTTGGACTCTGGAACAGGGTGCCCGGAGACAGGTCCGGGGAAATGATCCGGGATACGGCCAGAGGCCAGTTACCCTGGATGACCACACCCAGAGGCAGGGGGGAATTTGCCGGCAGTGCCAGGAAGTTGTCCCTGTCCAGCTCCGGGGATACGACCGCCCCGGAAAATCCCATCTCT
>JAKSAU010000301.1 GCA_022361535.1 Desulfobacterales bacterium | reverse complement strand
TGCCCAAGTGGGTGATGATGTCTGTCGTTCCGGTTTCGGGAATGATATTAACGGTTCACGGCCTGACCTTCTTGTTCAGAACATGGATGAAAAAGGGATATGGTTATGACCGCTGAAATTCTTATTCTGACCCTCTTCTTCCTGTTTTTAATCAACACACCTATTGCCATTGCCATTGGTTCGGCCTCCCTTTTTGCCATCCTTATCCAGGGAGACTTTTCGCTGATGATGGTGATCCAGCGCATGGTGGCGGGTACGGATTCCTTTCATCTCATGGCAGTCCCCTTGTTTATGTATGCGGGTACCATCATGGAAAAGGGGGGAATATCCCAACGCCTTATTGATTTTGCAAATGCCCTTACAGGTTGGCTGCCAGGTGGGCTTGCGGCTGTTTCCATTGTATCGGCCATGTTTTTTGCAGGTATTTCAGGGTCAGCTGCAGCAGATGCGGCTGCCGTAGGTGCTGTATTGATTCCGGCCATGAAGCGGTCAGGATACCCGTCTGATTTTGCAGCAGCGGTTCAGGCATCGGGTGGGTCGTTAGGTGTTGTGATTCCACCGTCTATACCAATGATTATTTTTGGATTTCTCACAGGCGCCTCTATTTCCAGGTTGTTTGCCGCAGGTATCCTGCCGGGATTGCTTATCGGGTTTTCCCTCATTGCTGTCTCTACACTGATTGCTTGGAAGAATGGTTATGCCCCGGAAACACAGTTCTCAGTCAAACAGATCTGGGTGACGTTCCAAAAGGCGTTTCTTGCACTTGGTGCACCGGTGATAATTTTAGGGGGGATTCTTTTTGGTATTTTTACGGCCACAGAATCTGCTGCCGTAGCTGTTGTCTATTCCTTGTTTGTCTCCATGGCTGTATACAAAAAAATAGGATTTAAAGATCTTTTCCCCATCTTCGGCCAGGCTGGTATTA
This sequence comes from Desulfobacterales bacterium, assembly GCA_022361535.1. The sequence continues at coordinate 1,203 of JAKSAU010000301.1, read as the reverse complement.
CCGCATCTGTAGTCATGTTTATTATTTCCACAGCTTCGGTGTTTTCCTGGATTGCCGCCATAGAGGATATTCCGGCTGCACTTGCAGGAAGCCTTTTAGGAATGACGGACAATCCGGTTTATCTGCTTTTGCTGATCAATTTGGTATTACTGGCTGCCGGAATTTTTGTGGAAACCACTGCATCCCTGATTTTACTTGTACCGATGATTACGGCCATGCTGCCATCTCTTGGAATTGATCTGATCCAGCTTGGCGTGATTGTGGTTGCCAACCTGGCCATTGGCATGCTTACTCCTCCTATGGGCATCTGCCTGATTGTCTCTTCATCCATTTCCGGGGACAAGATCGGAGCGGTAAGCCAGAAAGTGCTGCCGTTCCTGTTTGTGCTGATTGTTGATTTGGCCCTGATAACATTTTATCCGCCATTGACCATGTGGATGGCCAGTCTGGTGGGCAGATAAACACGGGAACTGTGCCCGAAGGATTTGCGCTTTTGTTAACAGGCTTTATGTAGAATAATTGTCGGTACCATTTTCAAATGAAAGTATTGCCGTTTGAGCACTTAGGCCTGTTTGTTCTAAGAAACGGGCCGGTATTTATATATGGGATGCACTTGTTCGCCAGGGCCAATCGGAAGTTTATTTGGGGAATTGCCACAATAGATATCTAAAATATACAACTTTTCCTGATGCAGAAAAGTAAAAGAAAAAGACTATAGCTGCGACTCAATTGGCAAAAGCCTCATAAAATCAATGGCAAAGCGTTTCCAGACACTGGTATGAGGATCGACTTTATATGACACAGGCTTTCCTTGGGTTTTACCATGCCAGATGATTTGGTTTGTACCATTTTGTTTTTCCACCAATTCCAGGCGAAAGGCTGCATTCTCTGAGATTCTTTTAAACTCGATGCCCAATTGCTCACCAATGTCTTTCGATGAAAACAGAACACCTATTTCCGTATTTTGAATAAATGACCTTGGGTCAAGGTTTAAAGATCCGATAAAAATATATTTTCGATCAAAAATAAATGATTTTGCATGCAGACTTGCCTTAGAAGACCCTTTAAATGTTGTTTTCTTTGAACTATCCGCCTTTTTATTCACTTCATAGAGTTCCACACCGCCTTTTAGAAGCCGTTCACGGTATCGGACATACCCCGCATGAACGATGGATACATCGGTTGATGCCAGGGAGTTGGTCA
>JAKSAU010000197.1 GCA_022361535.1 Desulfobacterales bacterium | reverse complement strand
GTCGGCACCTATATACAATGGCTCCCTGGTATGTCCCATTATATATCCTCCCGGAAGTTTTTGTTTGCGGTCAAGATTGCCATTGATATAGAAATTCAATGTGGTATCGTGGTTATTAATGGTAACTGCCACATGCGACCATTCATTTAAGGCAACTGACGACGTTGATGTCCAGCTTCCAGATTGCAAACCGCGCCATGGATTTCCATTATTTAATTTAAATTGAACTTTGCCATCGTTGGTTAAACAAAGCTTGAATGGGTTGCCTTCAGTGCCTTTTACCACCAACCCGGCATTATCCTTAAACGATAAGGGATAAATACCCCCTGCAATCGTAAGTTCTGTTTGATCACCCATCGGGTTCCAAGTGCTATAATCACATTGGATGTAATCGTCGGTTCCATCAAATTTAGCATAATTACCAGTGTTTGGCATATATATATCGGCACCTCCTACCAATTGGCCATGATGGTTATTTCCGCTTTGATCCTTACAGGGAGATTCTTCAAAATCATATATGATATCCACTGGTTTCGATTTTTTCATCTTCCATTCCACTGCTGGATCGCCTAGCAAATTGAACTCATAGGCTTGGTATCGTTTGCCTTCGGTTGCACTATACTCACCTGATGAATACTGTGTTGCTATTACTGAACGTAAATCTCCTATTACTGTTATATCATCAACAAAATAACTATCGCGCATTTTGAAATGAACATAATGCATTATAAAAGGTGCATAACTAGTAACAGAGTTAAAAAATCCGGCAAATGCACCGCCTGTCCTAGTAGATGTTAACCAATGCTCAGCAACTGTATTCTTCTCAAATCTTCCGGATAGGCAAGCTATGGTTGCTGCAAAATAAAACTGATCGGCATTTTTATAACTTCTTGCCTTGGCATGACTCATATAACCAAGTTTTTCAATAGTTCCATGCGATGCTCCCAGGTAATAACCTACATTATGAGTGGTTAAACGTTTATCTAATTGGCCTCCATCAGCATCTTTTATTTTATAAAAATCTACCGTAAGATTTTCACTTAAATGACGATATTTTAATGCCCATAACCAAGTATCACCAACTCCTCCGGAGATTTGATTGTATTGCAACATTTTAGTATGATACGATGCGTTAATGGGTGAATTTTCATACGTAATGGTTTTATAAACAAAATTGCGTATTTCAGTTAAATCTTCGGCACTGGCCCTCCCTACATGCACGTCAAAAACAAAATCTAAATCATCATCGGCTTGCCCCCAAAGAGTATCTCCATTGGCATTAAAATCGCCATCGAGACAACCGTAATACATATCACTAGCTATATACTTATTTCGCGCATACAACATTCTTGCCGGTATCACCGGGGTATCTCCCCCAAGCAACACATAATCCGTCTCCCAATTATTGTAAGCGTCTTTGATAAAATTCCTAATCTTTTCGGGATTATCATCTCCAGTATAATTGGCATAAATATCAGTGGTTGTAACAATTGTTGCCGACATACCTTTTGAAATGCGGAAATTCTTTAAGGCTGATAAAGAGTAAGGATCTGTATCGCTCTTAAACTCTTCGGATGTAATAATTACATACCTGTAAGAATCGGCCGAATTGCATATTCCTGCCTGTTTTGATTTAAATAATGGCAAATCTGCATGTTTCAGCTTATGTATGTTGTTATCCGAAATCGATTGTAGGTATTCGTTAACTCGTGGTTTTACTTCGGTGTAGGCCTGTTCATCCTTTAGTTTTATAGTTAAACTTGCCGAATTATAGGTTGTCATCGACTTTCTATCGGCGCTAATTTCAACCGGAAACAACAACACGTTAGCAACAGCAATACCCCTGCATAATTCCACACCATCGTTTCGATAATTAGATGCGGGGAATGTATTTGTTGATACCGCAACAACATAATCATCAAATCCTTGTGTACGAGTAATGACCACTTGTGTATTTAGAAGCGTGGTTTTGGAACCAAAGAATTCAACTTGTATTGATTCCACAGTTTTACCAAATGGCAATGCAATTTTTGCTAAATGATAGGGTACCACGGGTTGTCCTTCCTCATGGTAATTATATAATCCTTCCATTGATAATACAGTACCTTGCTTGGTATTTTCTTGCAAAATCGGTGCGAATTCATAACTAACCTTAATTTCCTGGTTGGTAGTTTCTTCTTTTACCGTAATCTTCGCATTAGCATTAAGAATAATAATTAAAAATGAGCATAATGCACTTAAGTGTTTGGCACTTTTGGGTGCAAAAGTAGATAAATTGATATTCATGACGTTAATAGATAGAGTTTTGCACAATATAGGGATTATAAACTAAACTCTTCGGAGTTATACCAAATTTAAAATT
>JAKSAU010000566.1 GCA_022361535.1 Desulfobacterales bacterium | reverse complement strand
TGTTCAAATCAGCATCGCTAATACTCCCATTTTTTTCGAATATGGCTTCAGCATGTATTAACAAAACTTCAGCGTATCGAATAAGATGGAAATCAAATCCAAACCGCCCCTGTTGAGTAGTATTTCCAAACTCATTTTCGGATCTGAATTTATTGGTAATATAGCCTGTATTTCCACTTCTTTGGGGGAAAAATGGCCAGCTCTCAATGGGTACAGGGAATAGCTCCCAAACAACTATGCTACCAGGAACCAGAAGGGTCATAGTCATGCGGGGGTCTCTGTTTTGAAACTCGGAAATCCTTGTATCATAACCTTCAAAAAGTAGTGATTTACTTACAGGAAGCCCGTCAGTACACAAATATATATCGGCAAGTTTTTTGGTCCCCAGCATGTTACCACCTAAAATTTCGCCGGGGAAATCATGATCCCTAATGTTGACTTCATGGCGATCTACCAAAATATTTTCCGGTGAATCATCCCCTTCTTCTATAAACAAGTACCTGTAACTTTCATTGGCAGAACCGTCATAAAGACTGAACTGAGTACTGTTGATAACACTATTTGAAGCCTCAATTGCATCTCCCAGATAGTCCTTACTATCCGAACCATTATGGTATTTTTGCCAGGTTCCTTCAAATAAGGCAACCCTGGCTTTTAATGCATTGGCAGCGCCTTTAGTAATACGCCCAATATCTGACGATGAAAGTGAAGATCTCGTCGGTAAATCAGTAACTGCTTCCGTCAAGTCCTGCAAAATGAAATCGACAGTTTCTTCTCTTGAAGCTCGTGCATTGTATAATTCTTCAGAATCTAAATCCAGTACTTCTTTGATAAGGGGTACTCCTCCGTATAATCTAAAAAGCATCCAATAATTCCATGCCCTGAAAAATTTAGCTTCAGCAACAAATCTTTTTACTTCCTGATCGTTCGCAATTTCAGAGTCTGCAGATGTTGTAATTATTTTGTTGCATCGCCGGATATAAATATATGGATCAGTCCATTTATCATCTGTTTCTGTAACGACATAAGTACCATTGCTAATTTCATTACCTAAATTAAATGCAATATCTGACTCTATATCATTTTTGTATGCATGTTGTGATAAAGAATTATAAAGGTCGTTTGCAGCGAGTTTGTAGTCATCGGCAGTTTTCCAAAAGGTAGCATCAGATATCGAATCCAAAGGAATCAGATCCAGATCTTTGGAACATCCTGCAGCTAGCAATGATATGATGAATGTTAATATCAATATTCGTTTCATAAT
>JAKSAU010000626.1 GCA_022361535.1 Desulfobacterales bacterium | reverse complement strand
TCCAACTCGGTGATCGTGCTTTGATACCTGTCAGTGCTCTGTTCCAGCTCAGCGGTTTTTTTAAGAAGCAGCGTCTCAGTTGTTTTAAGCTGTTCCTGCAGACTGTCTATCCTTTTTTTTCTTGCCAGCAACTCGGTATTGTGGTCTCTTTTGTTCTTGCCGCCTGAAATCAGTCCCTTACCGGAGAACACCTCACCAGATAAGGTAACCAGCAAAAACTGCTTCAGTTGTAGTTTTGAAAGTTCTAAGGCTGCTTCCACTGTTTTAACTATCAGCACATTATTTAAGAGATATTTAACGGCAATTTCAGCCTCCTTATGGTATTCGACCAGATCAATCCCCCGCCCCAGATAATCGCGATTGTTTAAAACTTTGTGAGGTATGGTGTTATACCTGGGAACAATCCTGTTGAGAGGCAGAAAAGTTGCCTTGCCGGCTTTTTTCTCCTTCAGCATTGAGATAACCCTGGTAGCATCCCGGGCCGTTCGGCTCACCAGATATTGAGCCTGCCCTCCCAAAACCGCACTGACGGCTATCTGCAGTTGTTCAGATACGTTGATCAGTTCGGCAACAACACCGATAATAGGCTCATATCGCCTGGGGTCAGCTTTCTTAGCCAAAAGGACAGACTTAACACCTGTATAGTATCCGGTGTATTCGCTGTGCATTTTCTCCAAAAGAGTCAATTGAGATATCTCATTACGTCGTTGATCCTCTATTGCTGATTTTTCTTTAGCCAACACTTTTTGCTGCTCAGTCATTCCGGCCACTGATTTTTTTAGCTGTTCATGTTCGGCGAGCAGATTACAGTTTTCACTGTAATATGACTCCAGTTTGTCTTTTAAGGCGGTCAGGTTTAACAGTTCCTGCTCTTTATTGTCAGCAATGGTGCTATATCTATCACGCAATTGCTCAAGCCTGGACTTTGCCGAGGATAATCTTTCGTCAATATCAGCGGATCTTTGTCTCAGAGAGCCTATTTTCTGCTCTGAAGCACTTTTTTCTTTTTCCAGACCGTCAATATCATACTGATTTGTCTGTAGTTTTAAATCCTCTAT
>JAKSAU010001169.1 GCA_022361535.1 Desulfobacterales bacterium | reverse complement strand
GCATCAGTGAGATGGCTCCTGCCACCGGAACGATGAAGCCTGCGCCACCGTAAGTCAGGACTTCACGGATGGTCAGACGCCAGCCTGTGGGTACACCCTTGAGTGCCGGGTTGTCAGACAGGGACAGATGCGTTTTTACCATACACATACCCATCTTGCTGATTTCGGGATCTGCCTGGAGCAGGGCCAGTTTCTTGTCCGCTTCAGCAGAATAGTCAACACCGTCAGCACCGTAAACTTCTTTGGCAATGAGCTCAATTCTGTCTTTAAGCGGCATATCCAGGTCATACAGGAACTTGAATTCTGTTTTGTCTTCACACGCTTCAACAACAGTTTTAGCAAATTCAATGGCGCCGTCGCCGCCATGTTCCCAGTGACGGGAAAGAGCAACTCTTGCACCTTCAGCTTCGCACAGCTCGCGAACCTTGGCAATTTCTGCATCAGTATCAGTGTAGAATGCATTGATACATACAACAGGAGCAATACCAGCTTTACGAACGTTTTTGATGTGATGGATGAGGTTAGCGCAACCTGCTGCAACCCATTCAACATTTTCTGTGCTGTATTCTTCAGGCATGGGTTTGCCAGGAACAGGAACCGGAGCGCCACCGTGGCATTTCAGAGCACGGATTGTAGCAACAACAACCGCACAGTCAGGAGTCAGACCGGAGTAACGGCATTTAAGGTTCCAGAATTTTTCAAAACCGATGTCAGCACCGAAACCGGATTCAGTAACATGGTAGTCAGCCAATTTGAGACCAACTTTATCAGCAATAATGGAGCTCTGGCCGATGGCGATGTTGGCGAAAGGACCTGCATGAACAATAACCGGCTGGCCTTCGAGGGTCTGCATCAGTGACGGATTAAGTGCATCAACCATCCATGCAGTCATGGCACCTGCAACACCGAGATCTTCAGTTGTAACCGGAGCACCTTTTTTAGTGTAGGCCACAACGATCTTGCCCATTCTTTCGCGCATGTCTTTAAGGTCAGTTGCCAGAGACAGGATGGCCATAACTTCTGAAGATACGGCAATACCAAACTTGGACTTCATCATGAAACCGTCAGCTTTACCATTAACACCGTCAATACCGATGATGATATTTCTCAGTGCCTGGCAGCAGAAGTCCATGATCCAGCCCATTTCAACGTTGGTGGGATCGATGTCGATTCTCTTCATGCCGGAGAGGCGTTCAAGCTGTTCGTCTGTATAGTTTCTTTCATGCTGGAGGCGAGATGTCAGGGCAACCATTGCCAAGTTATGGGCATTCATGATGGCATTGATATCGCCTGTGAAACCTAATGAGAAGGGAGTCAGAGGAATACACTGGGCCAAGCCGCCGCCGGCAGCAGAACCCTTAATGTTCATAGTGGGGCCACCAGAAGGCTGACGAATGGCTGCAACAACGTTTTTACCGATTTTTCCCAAACCCTGTACCAAGCCCATGGAAGAGGTGGATTTACCTTCACCAAGCGGTGTCGGAGAAATCGCAGTTACATCAATGTACTTTCCATTGGGTTTGTCTTTAAGACGCTCAAGGACAGCTCTAAAATCAATTTTAGCAATATAGTGACCCTGGGGAAGCAATTCCTCCTTGGTCAGCCCGAGTTTTTCACCGATTTCATAAATGGTGAGCATGCTTTTTTCTGCATCTTCTGCAATTTCCCAGTCTAGATGTTTGGTTGGATCTAATGCCATGGCTTACTCCTTTGTAGATTGGGGCCTGTATACCAGGCCATGATAAAAAGTAATAGAAACCAAGTTTTTCCGTCTTTTGAATCCCAAAAAGCCTAACTGAATACCCTAACTATATAAATAAAAGGAAAAAATCAACCTTTTGTATGAATTAGCCACCCATCTTTTTTGTATATTATTGAGACCGTTGATAATTTTAAGTCTGACTGCCCTGAAAGCCTTTCGAAGATACTGGAAACCAAGGCTATAAACGCGATTTGCATATTATAAAAGGTGTTTGTAAAAAAAAGTGAAAATAAATCTATTTCGCCGATACGATTTTAATTTAAAAACTAAATTAGATTCAATAAACGCTCACTTTTATTTGAAACCGCCAAAAGTGTTGAAATAGTTGATAATGTTGGCTTAAAGGCTCCAAATCAATAAATTCACTCATCTATTGACAAAAAACCCGAACAATTATAATCAATACCTGTTATCGAACTATTAACCTATATTAAGGTAAATATATGGTAAGGAACGTCAAAATCAGGGTAAACCCATTTGATAAAGACCGTTCCTTATTTTTTTTATTTATTTCCCTTTTTTCGATAACTTCACGTCTTTTTAATTCTAACCCCCCCCAACTCATAACTATCTATAATTTAGGAGGTAAAAGTGGGATTTGAAATAACCAAAGAAACTTATGCCGGCAGTATTAAAGGTGTTACCATTGGCAAAGGCGACACTGCGCTTACCGTCGGCGGACAAACAAGTTATCCTTTTTACCAGTTTGAAGGAGAGATGCCCAACAAGCCCGTGGTTGCCATGGAAATCTGGGATATGGCTCCTGAAGACTGGCCAGAAGCAGCCCTTGCACCGTTTAAGGATGTGGTATCAGATCCTGCGGCCTGGGCAAAAAAATGTGTGGAAGATTATGGCGCACAGGCCGTTGTCCTCCAGCTTAAAAGCACAGATCCCAATGACAAAGATGCAAGCCCCGAAGATGCCGCTGCTACAGTAAAAAGTGTACTTGGTGCCATTGACGTTCCGCTGATCGTCTGGGGATGTGCTGTACCTGCCAAAGATGAAGAAGTTTTAAAACAAATAGCTGAGTCCTGCGAAGGTGAAAATCTGATCCTGGGTCCGGTTGAAGAAAAGAACCATAAAGGTATCGGTGCTGCAGCCATGGGTTACGGCCACACCGTTATTTCTTCTTCTCCCATTGATGTCAACCTGGCGAAACAGGTTAACATCCTGCTGGAAAACTTGGGCGTTTCACTGGACAAGGTTATTGTTGACCCGACAACTGGTGGTCTGGGCTATGGTCTTGAGTACACCTATTCGGTTATGGAACGCCTTTCCCAGGCAGCTATGACCCAGGGTGATGACAAACTCCAGAACCCCATGATCAATAATCTGGGTAACGAAGTCTGGAAATGTAAAGAAGCAAAACAGACTGTAGAAGAAGCCCCTGAACTAGGTGATCCGGAAAAACGCGCTATATTAATGGAAGCTGTAGGCGCGGTTTCTTACCTGATGTCCGGTTCAAGCCTTATGATCATGCGCCACCCCGAAGCCATCAAACTGGCCAAGGCCTTTATTGACCTTGCCGTTGACGGCGGCTCTGCTGCAGATGTCGCTCCCATCGCAAAACTCTGCGATGATGTTGAAATTGATTTTGCCGGTATGGCTCCGGAACCGGATCTAACCATTGAAGAAGAAAAGAAAGCTGCTCCTGCTCCTAAAAAAGCTGCTCCTAAGAAGGAAGCACCTAAAGCTGAAGCTGCTCCGGCACCGAAGAAAGAGGCTCCTAAAGCTGAAGCTGCCCCGGCGGCTCCTGCAAAAGAAGAAGCCCCTGCTGCACCTGCCGTAGATCCTGAAGCAGAAGCAAAAGCCAAAGCTGAAGCAGAAGCTAAAGCTAAGGCAGATGCCGAAGCCAAAGCCAAAGCAGACGCTGAAGCAAAAGCCAAAGCTGAAGCGGACGCCAAGGCCAAAGCTGAAGCGGACGCCAAAGCAGCTGAAGAAGCCAAAAAGAAAGCCGAACTGGATGCAGCTGCAGCAAGGGAAGCTGAAGAAGAAGCAATCAGAGAACGGCGTGCAGCTGAAAGAGCCAAAGCCGATGCTCAAAGAGCGTCTGCACCCAAAACCGAGGTTAAGAAAACCCCGGCAGCCGTTAACAAGTCAATGCTTGAAAGAATTATTGCTGATCTTGACAGAATACACAAGAGAGCAAGCTAATTGACAAGTTGCAGCCTCATAGGCTGCATTTTTTATATATAATAATCAAGAGGAGGAACCTCTAATGGTAGAAAAGAAAGCTAAGGCAGCCAAAAAAGCTCCAAAATTGGCTGATCCAATACAAGCATCTGTTGATAGAGCAACCCAAAAAATGATTGCCCGCTCCCATGAACTGGGAATCGATACTGTCTTTGACAGAGCGGTCAACATGAAACAATGTAACATTGGTATTCAGGGTATCTGCTGTAAAAACTGCGCCATGGGTCCCTGCCGTCTTCCCCTTCCCAAAGCAGGCATTGAAGGCGAAGATACCAGAAAAGGACTTTGCGGTGCTACTGCCAACACCATTGCAGCCCGTAACTTCCTGCGCATGATCGCAGGCGGCGCTGCAGCCCACTCTGACCACGGCAGAACCGTGGCAGAAGTATTCCTTTCTGTTGCCAGAAAAGAAACCGAAGATTACAAAGTTAAAGATCCAATCAAACTGCTATCCATTGCACCCCATTACGGTGTAGAGACCAAGGTTGAAGTTGACGGTGAAATGGTTGACCGCGACATGGATGAAATCACCCTTGAAGTTGCTGAAGCTGCCATCGCGGAATGGGGTAAAGTCGGTTCAAACACTCTGGTTCACAAACACTTTCCCGAAGCCCGCCAAGAGCTGTGGAAAAAATTGGGTGTTCTTCCCAGGAATATCGACAGGGAAATTGTTGATATCATGCACAGAACCCACATGGGCGTTGACCAGGATTATAAAAACCTCATGAAACAGGGTGCAAGAGCCGCCTTGGCAGATCTTACCGGTTCCTGGATCGCGACTGACCTTCAGGATGTTATGTTCGGTACGCCCTCTCCTTTGATCTCAGAAGCCAATCTGGGTGTAATGAAACAAGACCATGTTAACATCATCGTTCACGGTCATGAGCCGGTTCTTTCCGAAATGATCGTTGCTGCCACTCAGTCTCAGGAAATGCTTGATTATGCGAAAGAAAAAGGCGCCAACGGTATCCAGCTTTCCGGTATCTGCTGTACGGCCAACGAAGTACTCCAGCGCCATGGCGTACCCAATGCAGGTAACTTCCTGCAGCAGGAATTAGCCATTATCACAGGCGCTTGTGATGCAATGGTTGTTGACGTTCAGTGTGTATTCCAGAACCTGGCCAACGTAGCCAAGTGTTTCCACACCAAACTGGTCACCACGCACCCCATGGCCCGCATGGAACAACCCAATGTTGTTCACATTGAATTTGACGAACATCATGCCATGGAAGATGCAATGAGAATCGTCAAAATGGCTATTGATAACTTCCAAAACCGTGACTCTGACGTTCAGATTCCGCCTGAAAAAGAAACCCAGGTTGCCGGATTCTCTGTTGAATCAATTAAATACCACCTGGGCGGAACCTTCCGCGGTACCTATTACACCCTGAATGACAACATGATCAACGGTCGTATCCGTGGCGTTGCAGGTGTTGTTGGCTGTAACAATGCCAGAACCCGCCATAATAGTGCGCACTTAGGTGTTATCAAAGAGCTGATCAAGAACGATGTTATAGTTCTGACCACTGGTTGCGGCGGTATCACTGCAGCCATGGACGGCCTGCTCCAGCCGGATACGGCAGCTGCTTACTGTGGCCCCGGCCTTGCAGAAATTTGCGAAACAGTAGGTATTCCACCGGTTCTCCACCTGGGATCCTGCGTTGACAATTCCCGTATCCTGAACGCTGCCATCGAAGTTGTTAAAGCCGGCGGCATGGGCAATGATCTTTGCGATTGGCCTGTAGCGGGTTCTGCACCGGAATGGATGAGTGAAAAAGCCATCTCCATTGGTCAGTATGTTGTATCATCAGGTATCTACACTGTCTTTGGCGGTTACCTGCCCATCGACGGTGCACCTGAATTCAAGAAGTACCTGAAAGAAGGTATGGAAGAACTATACGGTGCTGGCTGGGATGTAGAATCAGATCCTATCAAACATGCTCACCTCATGATTGCCCACATTGACAAGAAGAGAAAAGAGCTTGGCATTGATAAGGCAAGGGAAAGAGTTCTGATGGATATGGCTGACCGTCAGGCATTGGAAGCATAAGGAACAGCACAATAAAAGGTTACAAGAATAATAACTAATATCCTCAACGAAGGAGGAAAGATAATATGTCTAAATTGATCGCATTTGCTGCCATTCAGGGTGGTTATAAAGTGGTTGCTGAGGTTGAAGGTCTGCTTGAAAAAGCACTTCAGACCTATGATGCCAGCACTAAAATCGGATTTCCGAATACTGCTTACTATCTACCGGTTATCTATTCTCTCACAGGTTTGAAATGTGAGACACTCGAAGACCTGAAAAAACCCATGGACTTTGCCAGAGGCCTTTTGCCTCCGCATATCCGTCTGAAAAACTGGCTTCCGTACCTTGGGCCACTCCTTGACGCCGGTATGGCCGGCATCATTTCCTACGAAGTAAAAGAAGCGCTTCGTTATCTGAACGATCCAGATTTTTACATTGCCCAGGAAGACCCGGATGTTGATAATGGAAAACTTTGGGTTGGTGCAGCTGATGATACCATCCTGCGTAAACGTGGTGTTGAATTTGTTGACGGTTCTGCCCCTGGTTTTGCCGCGATGGTTGGTGCTGCGCCGGATGCAGAAACTGCCAAAATGATCATCGAAGATTACCAGAAAAAATCATTGTACATCTTCTGTGCAGCCAACCACAATGGCAACACTCTGATTGAACAATGCCTGGAAGCTGGCATGCAGGTAGGTTGGAATACCCGTATCGTTCCTTTTGGTCCGGATATCTCCTCAGCCGTATTTGCTCTCGGGTTTGCCAACAGGGCAGCCATGGCATTTGGCGGTGTACAGCCTGGTGATTACAAAACCATCCTCAAGTACAACAAAGAAAGGGTATTTGCATTTGTTAACGCCCTTGGTGATGTTGGTACTGAATGGGGTGTTGCAGCAGCCGGTTGTGTTAACTGGGGTTTCCCGACCATCGCTGATACACCGATTCCTGAAATCCTGCCTACTGGTATTTGTACTTACGAACATGTGGTTGCTCCGATTGCCCATGAAGAAATGGTACAAAAATCAGTTGAAGTCCGCGGCCTGAAGGTTTCTGTTACAGAAATTGATATCCCGCTGTCTTTTGGTCCTGCATACGAAGGTGAACGTGTTCGTGGCGCAGATCTTCACGTACAGTGCGGCGGCGGAAAAACTCAGTGTACTGAGCTTGTAAAACGCGCTGAAATGAATGAAATTGAAGATGGTAAGGTAGACGTCATTGGTCCGGACATCACAGACCTTAAAGAAGGTGACACCTTCCCACTTGGCATTTACGTCCAGATCGCAGGCCGTGAATTCCAGGAAGACTTTGAGCCCATCATGGAACGTCAGATCCATCATCTGATCAACTACATACAGGGTATCATGCATATCGGCCAGAGGGACATCTCCTGGGTACGTGTATCCAAGGCTGCTGTTGAAAAAGGGTTTACCCTGAAAGACATCGGTGTAGTTCTCCATGCTAAGTTCCATCAGGATTTCACCAAGATTGTCGACAAGGTTCAGGTCACTCTCTACACCAAGCAGGAAGATGTAGACAAGATGACTGCCACTGCTCGTGACAACTACAAGACCCGTGACGAACGTGTTGACAAGATGACTGACGAAGATGTAGAAACCTTCTACTCTTGTACGCTTTGCCAGTCTTTTGCACCATCCCACGTTTGTACCGTATCCCCGGAAAGAACAGGGCTGTGCGGTGCTTACAACTGGATGGACTGTAAAGCATCCTTCGAGATCAACCCGACCGGCCCCAACCAGCCCATCGAAAAGGGTGAAGTACTTGATGCAAAACTCGGCCAGTTCAAAGGCGTTAACGAGTTTATTCAGAAAGCCTCCAGAGGGGCGATCACTCACTACAACTTCTACTCCATGGTTCATGATCCCATGACCACTTGCGGTTGCTGCGAATGTATCGCTGCCATGCTGCCGGCTTGTAACGGTGTTATGACTGTTGGCCGTGACTACGGCGGAGAAACTCCTTGCGGTATGAAGTTCACCACACTTGCCGGTGTAATGGGCGGTGGTGCTTCCTCTCCGGGTTTTGTTGGTCACTCCAAGTTCAACGTTACCCAGAAAAAATTCATTGCTGGTGACGGCGGCCTCTTAAGAATGGTCTGGATGCCTAAGATGCTCAAAGAAGAGCTCAAAGAGAGAATTGATGCACGCGGTGCTGAGCTCGGCGAACCTGATCTTTTTGACAAGATCGCTGATGAAACTGTGGGTATCACTGAAGAGGAGATTCTCCCCTTCCTCCAGGAAAAAGGCCATCCTGCACTGACAATGGATCCGCTTGTAGGATAGTTTTAAATACCAACGGCCCGGCAGCCCCCCTGCCGGGCCGCTCACAAAGCTTAAGACAGACTTAAGGAGATAAAAATGGCATTAACCGGTATTCAGATATTCAAACTCCTTCCCAAAACCAACTGTAAGGAGTGCGGAGTTCCCACATGCCTTGCCTTTGCAATGAACCTTGCATCCGGTAAGGCGGAACTGGACGCTTGCCCCTACGTTTCCGATGAAGCAAAGGAAAAGCTGGCCGAAGCATCCGCACCTCCCATCCGCCCGGTCGCCCTTGGCAAAGGTGTCCGTAAAACCACCACCGGCGGTGAAACTGTTCTTTACAGACATGAAAAGACTTTTTTCAACCCGACCATATTGGCAGCAACAGTTGCTTCCGACGTGGATCTTGGCGAACTGGACACCACCCTTAAAACTTACAATGCATTTCAGTACGAACGGGTTGGCTTAAATTTAAGACCCGAACTGCTGGTAGTAAAAGATGCCGGCAATGGCGCTGAAGCGTTTGCTGCCGTTGCTGAAAAAATTGCCAAAGAATCTGAGTTCAACCTGGTACTTTGGTCCGAAGACATGGCCGTTATGAAAGCCGGTGTTGAAGTTGCCGGATTCAAACGTCCCCTGCTCTACCCTGCCACAGACGCAAATGTTGATGAACTTGGCGGCCTGGCAAAAGACCAAGATCTTCCTGTAGCAGTAAAAGCTGACTCTGTAGACGCACTTCAGGGACTGACCGAAAAACTGACCGGCATGGGCATCAAAGACATCGTTCTTGATTCCGGTGCAAGAGAGATCAAACAGGCCCTGGAAGATCAGGTAGCCATCCGTCGTGCAGCGCTTAAAGCCTCCAACAAGGCTCTGGGCTTCCCGACGATTACCTTCCCCTGTGAAATGGCATCCAATTTGGATATGGAAACCATGATTGCCGGTATGTTTGTAGCCAAATACGGCGGCATTGTTGTCATGTCCGACTTCACCTCTGAGTCCTTGTTCCCGCTGCTGCTGGAAAGACTCAATATCTTTACCGATCCCCAGAGACCCATGACGGTTACTGAAGGTATTTTTGAGATCAACAACCCGGATGAGAACTCTCCGGTTCTGGTCACCACCAACTTTGCTTTGACTTACTTCATCGTTTCCGGTGAATGTGAAGCATCCAAAGTTCCGTGCTGGCTGCTGATCAAAGATGCTGAAGGCCTCTCGGTTCTTACTGCCTGGGCTGCCGGTAAATTCGGCGGTGATGATGTAGGCATGTTCGTTAAAAAGAGCGGTATCATGGATAAGGTAAAACATACCGAACTGATCATCCCCGGCTATGCAGCAGCCATTGCAGGCGATGTTGAAGAAGAACTTTCAGGCTGGACTATCACAGTCGGCCCAAGAGAAGCGGCACATCTGCCTGCCTTCCTGAAATCCAAATAATCAAAACTAAACGCTGCCGGGACCTTTCCAGTCCCGGCAGCCTAAAGGTACAACCATAAAACAGGTAAAAGGATAAAACATGGAAAATATGATTTTATTTGGCGAAAGCCTGAACGTCATTTCCACGGTAATCGGAAAAGAGTTCAAGGAAGCAGATCCTGCCAAACGTAATCCAGAACCCATCCAGAAAGAAGTCGTCCGTCAGAAGGAACTGGGCATGGATTATATTGACATCAACCTTGGGCCGGCCAAAAAATTCGGTGAAGAATTGATGCCATGGGTTGTCAATGTGGTTCAGGAAGCCGTTCCCGGAATGCCCCTGCTTCTCGACACTTCCAACATCGCTGCTATTGAAGAAGGTTTGAAAGTTGCCAAACCTGCTGACAAACCCCATATAGTCAACTCTATTATGGCAAGGGCCGAGCGCTATGAAGCCATGGTCCCCATGACCAAGCAGTATGATGCGGATTTCGTTGCCCTGATGTGGGGCCCTGAAGGCCTGCCCCGTGACGAAAATGAAAGAGCTGCTCTTTGCGTTGAATTACTTTACTTTGCCAACGAAGCCGGCATTCCCAACGAAAAAATCTGGGTGGACGGAATTGTTACCCCTGTTAACATTCAGCAGCAGCAGTGCATGAGCCTGCTCGACTTCCAGATGATGTTAGAAGAGATCGCTCCGGGCGCCAAGTCCACCTGCGGTCTGTCCAACATCTCCAATGGTCCCCCTGAAGAGCTGAGGCCCATCCTGAACTCCACTTACATGTGCATGCTGTGGAAATACGGTATGAAGTCCGTTATTGCTGACCCCCTTGATAAGAGACAGACAGCCATCGCCAAGGGCGAGCGCTCTGACATCACAGACCTGATCTGGGGCCTGATGGACGGCAATGATCCTGGCGCAGCCAGCCTCGAAGGAGAACTGCTGGATTATTATAAAACCTATAAGGTTATTATGGGCGAGACTCTGTTCTCAGACTCTTATCTAAAAATTTAGCCTGTTCTGAACTTTTAAGCGTTTTGCTTATTTTGCCCCTGTCTGCAAATTGCAGACAGGGGCTTTTTCTTTTCTTGCCTGCTCCCTCTTTATTTTATAAGATTACGTCTTATGTTTTACATGATTTAGATGACACTGAATAAAGGATAAGGAAAACACATGGAAGATGTAGAAATCAAAGATAAATGGTATTATCTCATTGTTCGGGATCCGGGAAGCTGTAATGAGCAGTTTGTCGGTTTAAGCAAAGAGGGTACAGATGAAAAATTCCTTCCTGCCTTTAAAACAAAAGAAGATGCAAAAGCATGCTTTACCCTCATGCCCAAAGATATATTTAATGGAGAATACGAAGTCCAGGCCGTAATAGAAGACGATATTCTTAATACGTCTAAAGAAAATGGATACCAGGTTTTCATTTTGGATCACCAAGGTAAAATTCTCAAACAGCTTGGATAATCAAATACGAGGAGTACATCAACAGTGAGCCTAAAACTTGCATTCGGCGGAAAGGGCGGTGTTGGAAAAACCACGGTTACCTCCCTTATCGCAAGAACCATTGCAGCATTAGATAAAGAAACAAGTGTTATTGCCATTGACGCAGATCCAGTCGCCAACCTGGCAGCAGGATTAGGAATCGATGAGACCCAACCCATCACCCCTGTAGCGGAACTCTCTGACTTGATTGCAGAAAGAACAGGAGCACAGCCCGGTACCATGGGCGGCTTTTTTACCCTTAACCCAAAGGTAGATGATATCCCGGACCGCTTTTCCATTGAAAAAGACGGGGTAAAGCTATTGGTAATGGGTACGGTTCAACAAGGCGGTTCCGGCTGTATCTGCCCCGAATCCACCATTCTAAAAGCGTTGATGAACCATCTGGTACTTGGCAGAAATGAAGTGGTTGTCATGGATATGGAAGCCGGGGTCGAGCACTTGGGACGTGCCACCTCAGGATCGGTTGATGCCCTGGTGGTAGTGGTTAACCCCGGTGCCAGGAGCCGTAAAGCAGCCGATAAAATTCGCCAGTTGGGCCAGGATATCGGCATTAAAAATATCATCATATTAGGCAACAGGGTGACGTCTGACGAAGACAAAAAGCTGATCCAGGAAAGCATGTCCGATTATGAGATATTAGGTTTTCTCCCTGAATTGGATGAGATTGTTCAATCCGATCGGGATGGGTCCCGTCCATTTGACGACATTTCAACCATCCCGGACGAGCTAAAACAAATTGCCGAAAAGCTTATGGCCCTGGATAAATAACGGCAAGCAGCAAGATGATTTTCCTGTAAAAAAACGATTGAACACAAACGGGACTGCTTTATAGACAGTCCCGTTTGTGTTTAAATTTTTTCAGGTGTTTTCGAATCTATTATTTCGCTTCCATGGCTGCAATAGTGGTATCCAGCATCCGGTTCGAATATCCCCACTCATTATCAAACCAAGCCTGAATCTTTACCAACCGCGTTCCTGATACCCTTGTCTGGGGCAGATCCACAATTGCTGATCTTGGATCATGATTAAAATCACAGGACACCAGTTGCTCGTCACTCACCCCTAATACCCCGTTGAAATTAGACTCAGATGCATGAATCAACATCTGGTTCACTTCATCTGCTGTAGTGTCCGTATTGACAACAAGAGCGATGTCCATAATAGACACATTGGTAGTAGGCACCCGGATGGCCAGGGTCTCAAATTTTCCGTTCAAATGGGGCAGAACCCGTCCTATACCTTTTTCCAGGGAGGTGCTCACCGGGATAATGGACATCAGGGCTGAGCGGGTTTTTCTCAGATCCGTATTATAGGCATCAATGACTGGCTGATCATGCATGGCTGAATGGATGGTCGTAATTGATCCGCTGTCAATGCCCATTTTTCGATCAATGATGTCAAGAATCGGTATCAGGCAGTTGGTAGTGCATGAGGCATTGGAAATAATGGAATGATACGGCTTCAGGGTCTGGTGATTGACCCCGTAAACAATGGTGGCATCCATTTCATCTCTGGCTGGGTGAGAATAGATCACTTTAAATGCACCGGATAAAAAATGGAGTTCAGCAGATTGCCTGTCGTTATAAACGCCGGTGCAGTCCAGCACCACATCCACGTTCAAATCTTTCCAGGGCAAATTGACAATATTCTTCTCCTGAAACAACCCAACACGGTCATCTCCGATGATTATACCGTTGTCATCTTTTGTAATCTCTACAGGAAACCTGCCATGGGTCGAATCAAACCGGGTCAGATGGTACATCGTACCGGGACTTGCAGTCTCATTGATAGCGACCAGGTTCAATTTTTCTTTGTATTTTGGAGATTCGTAAAGCGCCCGTGCAACACACCGCCCTATTCTTCCGTACCCATTGATTGCAATGTTGTATTTCATAACCAGCCTTTATGTCAGTCGAAAACTCACCATCTTAAAGATGTTGGTATATCATAAACCAACCGGCAATTTAATCCATTAAATTTAATGCTGCAACAAACCTGTCACTAAAAAAACGCCTGGTGCACAATCTTTGCAGCCAGGGCAAACAGAACAACACTGAAAATCATCCTGATGGATTTCCCTTTCACCTTAGTGCTCATCACTTTAGCCCCGGCAAAACCACCCACATATGAGACCACTGCCGCAGGTAGAATAAATCCCCAGTTTATCGGTCCTGCTGCTGCATATCCTAAAAATCCGGTTAAAGATGAAAAACAGACTATAAACGTAGATGAGGCTGCTGCAATTTTTGTAGGAACTTTTAGTATATAGATCAGCAAAGGCACAATAAAAACACCGCCCCCAATCCCCAAAAAACCACCCATCAATCCAATGCAAGCCCCAATGACAAGACCTCCGGCCATTTTCTTACCTCCGCCCACCTGTACAGCATCTCCCTGCCCTGGCGGCGGCATCAGCATACGGCCACCGGCCAGAATAAGTACAACAGCCAAAACAAGCATAAATGGACGAGTATCAACCCCTGCGTTTAGAAATGATCCAACCGGTGCCAGAAGTGCTGAAGAGCATATCAAGGGCATGGCAAGGGAAAAATCCACCATTTTTTTCCTGGAATACATTATGGCAGCAGATGCTGCAGCGATCAGATTTAAAAACAGGGAGGCAGATGCCGCATCAGCTTTTGCATATCCCAGAATGACAAAAAGCGGTGAAAAGACAAGCCCGCCACCGAGTCCCACCATGGTCAGAACAAAAGTAACAGCGAGAATACCACAAAGAAGAATTAAAGAAGGGAACATTTGATCATTTGCCTTTCAGTCTATTGCAATTAAAGGTGCTTAAAGTAAATACCCGGGAATAAATACCAGTGTCAAGCCAGATACTAAATCTTCCATTTCACACCCAAAGCCAAGTTATTTTTATTTTGGCATTTAGGTTCGTTAATCCCGGAAAAGGCATCAGGCGTATTTTGAGAAAAATTACGGCAGCCGCTTCCGGGATAAACGATCCGG
>JAKSAU010000270.1 GCA_022361535.1 Desulfobacterales bacterium | reverse complement strand
GGGCGAACCTCGTGTTCGCCTATTTTAGTGGGGCAAGATAGTAATAAAAAACAACAGCCCAACAACACGCAAACTATTACCCTACAATCGCCAAGCAATTGTTCAAGCTATCGTTCATGCAATTGTTCAGCCATTGTTCCAGCAATCGCTTAGCTATTGTAAAACAAAGCAAACCCCCTCAAGTAACCGGGTTTAAAGCCGATATATAAATTGATAGGTTTATTGACCTAAATCGACAGTATGAACAGGGAAGTTCGTACTTAAAACATGGAGGTAAAAAGATGAGAATTAATCACAATGTGATGGCGTCGAACGCCAACAGGTATTTGAGCGCAACAGGATTCAAGCAGTCTAAGTCGCTGGAAAAAATCAGTTCCGGTTTGCGGATCAACACCGCGGCTGACGATGCTGCCGGCCTGGCGATATCTGAAAAAATGCGCGCGCAGGTTTCTGGTTTAGAGCAGGCTGCAGATAATGCTTTAGACGGTATTTCACTATTGCAGACAGCTGAGGGTGCGCTGCAGGAGACTCACAGTATTCTCCAGCGGATGCGGGAGCTGGCCGTACAGTCAGCCAACGACACCAACACCCAGGCTGAACGAGATGAGATTCAGAAAGAGGTCGACGAGCTGGCCAAAGAGATCACCCGAATCGCCAACAACACCGAGTTTAACAGCAAAAAGATCTCTAATGGTGGTTTAACTGAAGGCAACATTGGTCAGGTTAAGTTCCATATCGGAGCCAATACCGGCCAGGATATCTCTCTGTCGCTAGGTGCAATGGATGCCAAGTCGTTGGGAGTTTCTAGAGATGTTTTAAAGGGAGCGGTATTTGCTGGAGCTACTGATGTAACTGGGGTTGAGCTTGAATCTACAATAGGCAGCGCAGTAGTTGATTCTGCTTCATTAGGATTAACAGCCGATGCTAGTGCAACTGCAGGTGCTTGGGATGCTGCAGCTACAGGATTAGGTGGAACAACATTAGCTACAACAGGAAACTCTTCAGAATATAATGATTATACTCTTATAACGGCATCTGGTTCGCTGTCTGCATCTATTGACCATGATGCTAAAACTATTACAATAACAGCATCAGATACAGAAAGTGCAGTAAATATTCAGGGTGCTCTAGACGCTGCAAATATAAATCTGACAGCTACAACTGATGCTGGCACGGTCGTTG
>JAKSAU010001057.1 GCA_022361535.1 Desulfobacterales bacterium | reverse complement strand
CTGCTGCCATTATAATCACAGGGCTTTGTCTTCATTTGGGAGGATGCGTGACGACAAAAGAACCCTCCTCCAATATTGCGAAAGATATTTGGACAGGAGAGATGACCGGTATGGCTAAAGCCAAATTACATCTTGAATCCTTTCAAACGTCCGGATCTGATAGCGACACCTTAATTCAGGGTCGCATAAAAATGAATATTGAATCGGCCCAAGGGGTTGGTGGAAACATAACGCTTTTAGGTGAACTAACAGGCAGGATCAAAGACGGCCTCATGAAAGCAAAGATTTCAGGTGATGCAAAGGGAGCAAAATGTACAGGAGATTTTATAGGAACGATGTCCGAAACTCAAGGATTCGGTACCTGGGAAATAACTGCCATTGAAGAAGTAGTACATCTTTTTGAAGGAGAATGGCACTTGGTCAAGAAATAAAACCCAAAGGGTTCTGATGCGTAACCTATTTACTATAAGACGAATAGCCCTGATAGTTTTCATCGTATTTATACTGGCATTCTCTGTAAATGCATCAAATATCACAAAAGGGCAACAAGCCTTTTTCAAAAATGACTATACGTCAGCCATTGCCTTTTTTTCAGAAGCTTTAAAAGAAAGCCCAAACAATGCAATGATTCACTTTCTCATTGGCCGGTCATATTTCAACCAAAAAAAATATAAAGCTGCAGGAGAACACTTCTCAACAGCAATTAAGATAAAACCTAATTATGCCTTGGCCAGACTGAATTATGCCAGAACATGCGATTTATTAGGAGACCATAAAGTAGCGCTAAAGGAATATTTAAGCTTAGAAAAGGAACATCCCGAAGAGTTAAGAGAACCGGATAAAAAAAGAATAGCTATACTTTCCAATAACACTTCCCCTCAAACCGACTCGAAAATACCAGACCGGAATCTTTCGACAGCCCATACAGATCCTCCCGAACTTCTCAAGCTCCCCATGGAAAAACCTTTTAGTGCAAATAAACCTAAGCCTATGGAGAAAGACAATGCGTGGATTAAAGAATCATCATACTTTGCCGTTCTCATCGGTGTGGAGTCATATGACAGCCCTGACATAACTGATTTAGACCGGCCAATAACCGATATAGAATCTCTAAAAGACCTACTTTGTGAAAAATATACCTTCGCCCCTGATCGGGTCCAAATGCTTAGAAATCCTAGCAGGCGCATGATTATGAATGTCTTTTATAACTTGACCAGATCCATTACTAGAAAAGATAATTTGCTTATCTTTTATGCAGGCCACGGATATTGGGATAAAAAATTTAAAATCGGATATTGGTTGCCCAAAGATGCCCAAAGAGATGACCGGACAAACTGGATTCCAAACAGTACAATTCGAGATTTTATTCGGGTTATAGATTCCCGCCACACATTGATGATAGCCGATGCCTGTTTCAGTGGCAGCATTTTTAAAACGAGAAAAGCGTTTGAGACACCTTTCATAGGGATAGAAGAAATATACAAATTACCCAGTCGAAAAGCGATCACTAGCGGTACAATGACAGAGGTTCCAGATGAAAGCGTGTTCGTCAATTTCTTTTTAAAAAAGCTGTCTGAAAATGAAAGAACATACATAACATCTCAGCTGCTTTTTACTACCTTCCGGACTGCAGTGATAAATAATAGTGTCACAAAACAGGTTCCTCAATACGGTACAATATATGGCTGTGGTGATGAAGGAGGAGATTTTATATTTGTCCGCCGAACACCTTAAAAGTAATCATTTGCCAAGGGCATCATTTCCAAATGAATAGACAGCACGTTTACCATATAACACACAGAGAGGACTGAAAATGGAGATTCTTTCATCATATGTGATCTATCTGGCAATTATCAGGTTAGCAATCATAATCTCTGGAATTATCAGTATTGTATTAGGCTATCAACTTTTTGTAAAAGGCGTCTTTCCAGGTGCCTCTGCAAAATCATCCCCTGATGGGCAAAATATAGATGCTGAAATTGCAGGGTCTAGATTTTCTTTGCAAAATGCAGCTCCCGGAACATGTTTTGCGATATTTGGCGTGGTTATAATTTCGCTCATGTATGCAGGCGGTGGGCCAGAATTATCACTTGAGATGTTAGAAAAAAACAACATGAAAGCCAACTTAAGAGGGAAGAACTTTGAGGAACGCAATATTCAGGCATACTGCGAACAGGCAGTAAAATACCTTAAGCAGGGAGACCACACTAAAGCCAATCAATATGTAACAATGGGATTAGATGAAATTGCGCCTCAAATGAACGACTTTGCCTGGGTATTGTTAAAGACTGCCCCTGAAAAGCCGCAGGCAAAACTTCTTGCAGAGTTAACAACTATTACCGCACCCCAAAACCCCAATTTTTTACATACTTTAGCAGCAATTCAGTACGCTAACGGAGAAAAGCAAGAGGCCATTAAAACACTGACTAAGGCAAGCCAAATAGACTCAGCATATGGTGAGCAACTTCAGATATGGCGCAAGCAGATACCTGAAAATTAGAAGCTATCTCAAACATCTGTTCCTTTATAATGTAGATAGATAATTATCGGCAGCAACCGCAAGTGACGGTATTGCCGTTTGAACACTTAGGCCCGTTTATTCTAAGAAGACGGCATAAGGCGAATTTTTTACAAAAATTTCGGCAGCCGCTTCATAGAATAAACGGGCCGATATTTGTATATGGGAATAAAAAAAGCAGGGCCTGAAAAATTCAGATCCTGCCTTTCATGGGGAGAGGAGGCAATAAGGAGAGGTTACCTTTTGCTATGGTGCTTTATATAAAATTGTAGAAACCTGGATTTGATCTGACAGGAGGTGTCAGATTCTCCCAATAAACTGATTTGATCAAAATCAACTTTATCCGGTATTAATTGTACTTTTTGGCAGAAGAACCTGACCACAATATATTGTGGTTGTGGAGAGTCTCAAGAAAGCGATCAATCATAGGCACATTGTTCACTCGTATGCCTTATAAAATTTTACTAGTTTTAAATAACATAAGAAACCGCCCGCGTTTGATTATTATCAACCCTTGAAAAGATACTTATTGAAATAAATAATTAACAAGATCATTATTGGTTCAACACATTACAGATAGAAAAGTCGAAAATTGATTGAAACTTCAGCGTATTGTAAACCAAATCCCAACGAGCATCATGCAAATACCAAATAAGCGAGCGATGTTGAATTGTTTTATTTCCGCTCCTAAAAGTCCGAAATGATCAATTATTGCAGCTAAAATAAATTGGGAGGCAACCAAGACTGTAAATGCCGCAACAAGCCCCAATCGTGGAACACTGAAACCGATTGTCGCCACAATCACAAGGCCTAAGGGGCCGGATAACAGAGCATAATTGGGAATGTTTTGCAATGAAGACAGATTCCCACCCCGTAAAAGCAGCATAATAATACCTACAATGAGCCCTCCACCTCCATAAGTTATAAAAACACTTTCCACAGTTCCAACATTTTTATCTATGATGCCCATCAGTTGTCCCTGCAACGTCACGGCAACACCACCAACCGCTGCAACCAAAATCAAATAAAACAATTCCACTGTACTACTCCTCATGAAGTGATTTATGTTTTAATCTGATTGCCCATCTTATGTTCCATGGCTTTTTTTAAGGACAAATCGGCAATCATTGTATCCTGCACACCCGTACCGGAAAGATCACAGATAGTAATCTGCCCGGGGGAGGTTCTGCCTGGTTTCTGTTTAGATATAATTTCTCCCAGCTCCTGAACATCTGTCTGGTTGATTTTCACGCCATCAGTTACAGCATTGAATAATTCACCTTGTTTAAAACTCTGTGACCGTGTGTCACAGGCAATAAGATCTACTGTTTTAAATACATCCGAACAGATTTCCTGCTTCTCCGGCAAATCTGCCCCCATGGCTGTAATATGGATACCAGGATGCAGATAATCTTTTTTGATAAATGCTTTTTTTGATGGGGTACAGGTAACAACACATTGGGATTTTGCCATCAGCTCTTCAACACTGTTGGCTGCCATAACCTCAATACCGAGTTCATGAGACATCTGAGCCACATACTCAGAGACCAATTCATCATTCAAATCATAGACCATCAAACGACTAAAATCTCGTACCTGTTTCAAGGCCAGCATTTGATAACGTCCCTGGGCTCCGGCGCCCACAACACCTGCACAATCGACGACTTTCGGTGCCAGGTGATCGGCAGCCACGGCCCCGGCCGCTGCGGTGCGAACATCGGTTAAATAGGCATTATCCAAAAAAATCGCCTCAACCATGCCGGTTTTGGCGCTGATCACCACCATCATGGCGGGACTGGACGGCAGTCCCAATTTATAGTTTTGAAAAAAACCAGCTCCGATTTTAACGGCAAACCGCTCCAGGCCTTTGACATAGGCTGATTTGATATCCACATCTCCTTCATACTCCGGTATCTCGATATGCATGATCGGGGGCATGGCCACCCTGTTTTTTGAAAGCAGCTCAAATCCTTTTGCCACTGCCTCAATGGCCTCATCACTAATACCAACAATTTCCTGTAACTCTTTTTCCGTCAAAACCAAAACACTCATTACCAAGTATCCTTATTTACGAATCTATTACATAAATCCATTGTATGATTTCTTCACGACTGCATGAAAAACAAAATTGATCATTGTCATATAATCAAACACGGGGAGCCCTGTTTGTTCCGCCACTACCCTTGCATACGGGGGTAGTACTGAGCACTCCAGCAATATAGCCCCGATATCCTCATATTTATTAAGCAGTGCCTGCACTGTATCCAGGACTTCAGATTCAATAATGCTCGAATTCAGGCTCCCTTTCTCATCCAGGACCGCAGATCTGAATTCCGGACAGTCCTCAAGCCCTGTCAATGCCAGCCCTGTAATATCCTGAATACCGATTTTTTCTAAAAACGGTTCTGATAAATTCATCTGGCTGGCGGTGATAATGCCTATTTTTCTGGCATCAGGAAGCATATGGCGGATAAAATGTATTTGCAGAAGGCTGGATAAAAAAACCGGAATATCCAGATCTTTTTTCAACCGGTTCTGGTGCAGTGCCATAAACCCGCAATCCCCGGTAATGGCCCTCACCCCGTTGTTTTTCAAATCTCGACCAGCCCTAAGAAGCTGAGAGTAAATCCCTTCATCCCCCTCAAGAGCCTTTTTAACAGTAAAACCATCCACTTTTTTATAGCGGACCGGGAAATCATAAGAGGTGGCATTGGCCACATCCCCAGGAATAAAGGGGACTGGCGAGTCGAGCAATAGTATCCCGATGGCTTCACCATAAGACACCTGGGAAGATCTACGATGATACAGCATGAAATCTCCTTATTGCTTTACAAACAATTGACGCGGCACACTTGCAAAGGTCTCACAACCGGTTTCAGTGATATAAACGGCTTCACTGCATTCAAATCCAAGGGTGTCTGTCCATATCCCCGGCATGACATGTATCGTCATCCCGGGTACCAGAACGGTTGTATCTCCCGGACGCAGGCTGATGGTGTGTTCTCCCCAGTCAGGGGGATAGTTTAGGCCAAAGGCATATCCGATCCTAGACTCTTTAACCACCCGGGAACCGGCAATGGATTGGCGCCACTTGGCCTCTATTTCCTGTGCCTGAACCCCGGGTTTGATAAAATCCACCACTGTGTTCAACCCGTGAATCACTGTTTTTGAAATCTCATCCAGTTTCTGTGGCGGTTTTCCCGTGATTACCGTGCGTGACAAAGGAGCATGATAGCGATGCTTACAGCCGGACAATTCGAGCAATACGGTTTCGTCCTTTTTGTATCGACGGTCTGTCCAGGACAGATGGGCCGTAGTGGTCCGTTTTCCCGACGGCATGATGGGAATGATGGCTGAGTAATCTCCGGTAAATTCTGTTGTACCAGCAATCATGGCCTTGTAGACTTCAGCGGCCGCATCCCCCTCCCTTACACCGGGTTCAATCATATGTACGGCGGTTTCCATAACATTTTCAAGGATTTTACCGGCCTGTTTCATAATCGCAATCTCTTTGTCCGACTTAACTGCCCGGACCCAGTTGACAATGAGTTCTCCGTCCCTGATACAGGCATCCGGCAGTCCTTGTTGGAGATGTTCAAGACTTTTGGCCGTAAAATAATAATTATCCTTTTCCACGCCGATGGTTTTGCTCTGGTATTGGTATTCTTTGATCAAATCGGCAACAAAATCATAGGTATGACAAGTATTTGACTGGACATAATGATCCTTGTAACCATGGATATTGTCATGGTCTATCCAGGTGGTGATTCTGGCACCGTTGCTGTCTTGTTCGCGTCCAAACCAGACCGGCTGATCCTTTTCATTAAAGATGATCAGTCCCTGGTGAACATAAAATGACCATCCGTCATACCCGGATATATAATTCATGTTGGCCGGGTCTGTGATAATGAGGACATCCAGGCCCTCTTTTTCCATGGCTTGTTTGGTATTTGCCAGGCGCTGTTTGTACTCTTCGATTTCAAAAACGGGCATGATGATTTTCCTGTATTAATCTTTGCGAATCTGCTTTGCCAGAATAGATGAAAAAAGGGTGGTATCCATATTCCCCCCGGACAGTATACCTAAAATATGATCGCCCAATCCATGGGTTTGCTTTTTCAGCAGGAAGGCGATAGTGACGGCAGCGGCCCCCTCAATAAGCATACCGTGGTTCAAAAAGCCGTGGACAATACCCTGTTCAATCTCCTGTTCAGAGACCAGTTCAATGGTATCCACGTATTTTTCCACCATGGGATACGAATACTGGTTATCAAGCCCTATGCCGCCTAAAAGTGCGTCGGCAAGAGAGTCTTTTTCTTCTACCTCCACAGGTTTTCCTGCCTTTATGGAGTGATACATGGCCGGGGCGCAATCCATGGACACACCAATGACCCTGATGGATGGATCTGCGGTTTTCAATACCTTGGCCGCGCCGGCGGCAAGCCCGCCGCCGGACACTGGTACGACCAGAGTATCGACATCCGGAACCCGGTCCAATATTTCAAGGCCGATAGTACCCTGACCAGCAATGACCAAAGGATCATCAAAAGGCTTGACCATTGTCAGTTTTTCATCTGTTTCAAGTTTAAGTGCCACTTCATAAGCATCATCCTGGCTGTCACCTTCCTGGACCACCTGGGCGCCGAAACTTTTCATGGCGTCAACCCGGAATGACGGGACCCGGTTTGACAGACAGATCACACATCGGATTCCCATCTGCTGTGCCACCCAGGCAACTGCACGGCCGTGGTTCCCGGTGGAAAAGGCCAATACCCCATTCTTTTTTTGAGCCGTTGTCAGGCTTAACAATGCATTGGCAGCACCGCGCAGTTTAAAAGAACCGGTTTTTTGAAGGTTCTCCAGTTTCAAATGGACATGCCGGTCCAATTGGGTGGACAGCTCGGGCGATTCGATTATCGGTGTTTTGCGGATCATTGAACCGATTCTGTATTTCGCCTGAAATACCTGTTTCAATGTGATCTCAGTGTGCCTCATCTTCAACTGTTCCTAAATCTGTTCATCTGTTTTATGATTTTGTTGATTACCCTACTTTTGCTTTTACCCTATCGAAATGCGACATCCCTTAAAAAAAGAGCGATCTCCGGAAAGAAAATCAATGCCACAGCTACGCTCAACAGAATAAATATAAACGGCGGTGTACCTTTGACCACTTCAATATAGGGGCGTTTAAAGATGGCAATTGCCGTAAAGATATCGCAGCCGAACGGTGGTGTGGCTGAACCAATGGCCACCTGAAGTGTGATAATCGTTCCCACCAGCACAGGATCAAGCCCGACATTATTCACAACAGGGGCAAAAATGGGGACCAGGATCAGTATGACCACAATGGGATCAACAAACATGCATCCGGTGAAAAAGGCGACGGAGATGACGAACAGCACACCGTATTTACCCATTTCGTCAATACCGATCATCCCCAGAATCTGTTGAGGAACCTGGGCATAGGACAACACCCATGCAAATGCCGCCCCGGCGCCAACCAAGATAAACACCACAGCTGTTACAAGACCAGTGGACAGGGCGGTGGCATAAAAGTCACGCAGTTTCATGGTTTTGAAAACAAACCCTTCCAGCAAAATGGCATATCCCACACTCACAGCTGCCGCTTCTGTGGGACTGAAAACCCCGCCAAAAATACCGCCGATAATAATGGCCGGGAATCCAAGCGGCCAAATGGCATGGAGCAGGGCTTTTCTGCGCTCTTTCCACGATGCCTTGGGTTCGGTGGGAATATCATTGATGATGGCGTAGATCACGCTGTAAATTGAAAACAAAAACAGAATCAACAGTCCTGGCCCGATACCGGCGATAAAAAGTTCAGGGATGGAGGTTTTCGCAACAATGCCATAAATGATCATGCCGATACTGGGAGGAATCAAAAACGCAATATCACTGGAGTTCACAATAAGCGCAAGGATAAACGAGTCCTTGTATCCCCCCTGCTGAAGCCTGGGCCGCAAAGGGGCCCCGATGGCCACCACCGTTGCCTGAGTGGATCCGGATACTGCCCCGAAAACCGTACAGGCACCAGCCGTACTCACGGCAAGACCACCTTTGATATGCCCCACAAATGCCATAACCAGATCGATCAGTTTCTCTGCGGATTTGCCCCGGGTCATGATATCAGCCGAAAGAATAAACATGGGGACGGCAATAAGGGCTGCCGGACGAATTCCACCCATCATCTGCTGAATCATAAACTGGGTCTGTGAAAAATCTCCCTCATATAGTAACCAAACACCCAGGGTCGCTCCTGCGATTAATGGAATTTTCATTGGAAATCCCAGCAGCAGCAGAACGATCATCAACAAAAAGATGGAGAGTGCAAAATGTTTGTTCATAAAATCCATCAGACTGAAACTGGTATCCAGGACAGCTTCGGCATCGGTTTGTACAACAATATTTTCCCGGTCATCTTTTACCACTGCCTGTATGGTGATAATGCCGTCAGTAAAGGCGCTGATGTCAACCGCTTCCATTTCCCAATTGCCGATTTTGTTTATTGTGGGGGCCTTCTCAATCGTGACACCCGCCTCATCAGTTAAAGTGATACGGACCGTTTCCCATGGCTCCACCCCTTCTGCATAACCATATACAGAAAGTAGGGTTTTTTGCTTAATGACGGTTTCTTCAATCACCACAAACGCCTCGGAAGCAAAAATGGAAGGAACCCACAAGCAACTGATAATAATAAGTAGCAAT
>JAKSAU010001291.1 GCA_022361535.1 Desulfobacterales bacterium | reverse complement strand
ATTGTGATGGAATCAGGGGAGGAGTTCCCAACCGATTTTACTTTTATGGCATTGGGTGTAATTCCTAACACGATATTTAAAGCATCCGGCTTGCCTGTTGGTCCTGACCAGGGCCTTATAGTTAATGAATTCCTTCAATGTCCAGATTATCCGGAAATTTTCGGGGGCGGGGATTGTATCTATCATCAGCCCCAACCCCTTGATAAAGTCGGAGTTTACGCTGTGCGGGAAAATCCGATACTGCTTCATAATCTGATGGCAACCCTTGAAGGAAAACCATTGCAAAGATTTGAACCAGGTCCGGACTACCTGTTGATTTTTAATGTTGGCGGAGGCCAAGGGGTATTGAAAAAGCAGAATATTGTTTTTGGCGGCCGCCTTGCGTTCTGGATAAAGGACTATATTGACCGCCGGTTTATCCGCCGTTTCCAGGCCATAGAGAAAGACTTATAAAATGAACCGTAT
Organism: Desulfobacterales bacterium; assembly: GCA_022361535.1. Next base: position 13,169 of record JAKSAU010001291.1, on the reverse strand, counting down.
AAAAACAAAATTGCTGATGGGTGCAGGGATTATCATCCTGGTGGTCCTGTTTTTTGCATTTGACCTGCACAAGTATTTTTCATTGGCCAATCTGAAAGGCGAGCTGGATAATTTAAGAGCATTCTACAGCGATAACAAATTACTTAGTATTGCTGTTTACATGGCCGGATATATATTGGTCACAGCACTTTCCCTTCCCGGAGCAACGGTTATCACACTGGCCGGCGGTGCGGTTTTTGGCCTTGGGACCGGTGTAGTTGTGGTCTCGTTTGCTTCAAGCATTGGCGCCACTTTGGCATTTCTATTTTCCCGGTATTTGTTTAAAGATTGGGTCCAAACCAAGTTTTCCACTAAACTTAATGCCATCAACCAGGGGATTGAAAAAGAAGGGGGATTCTACCTGTTTACCTTAAGGCTTGTACCAGCCTTTCCTTTTTTTGTCATCAATCTGGCCATGGGGGTTACCCCCATTTCAGCACGCCTTTTTTACGGGGTCTCCCAGATCGGAATGCTGCCCGGGACCATTGTGTATGTGAATGCCGGAACCATGCTGGGCCAAATCGATTCCATGGGCGGCATCCTTTCCCCTGGTTTGATTTTTTCTTTTGCCCTGCTCGGTATTTTTCCCCTGGTGGCCAAAAAAGCGGTTGAGCTGTTCCGTGCCAGAAAAGTATATGCCAACTGGGAAAAACCAGATAAGTTTGATTACAATTTAGTGGTAATCGGTGCAGGTTCCGCAGGGTTAGTCTCTTCTTATATCGCTTCGGCCGTTAAGGCGAAAGTGGCCTTGATCGAGGAGCACAAAATGGGTGGAGATTGTCTGAATACCGGGTGTGTACCCAGCAAATCCTTGATCGCCTCGGCCCGGCTTCTTGCCGATGCAGCCCGGGCAGACGAACTTGGATTAAAAGCCACCCGCATTGATTATGAGTTTTCCGATGTGATGGAACGGGTTCAGGAGAAAATTAAAGCCATTGAGCCCCATGACTCAGTGGAGCGATATACAAGCCTCGGCGTAGAGTGTATCCAGGGCCGTGCTAAAATCGTATCCCCGTTTAAGGTGGCTGTGGGAGACCGGGAAGTGACCACAAGAAATATTATTGTGGCTACAGGCGCAAAACCCATGGTCCCGAAAATCAAAGGATTGGACCAAGTTAGCTATTACACGTCCGATACCATTTGGCAGATACGAAAATTGCCTGAAAGAATGGTGGTTCTGGGTGCGGGGCCCATAGGATGCGAACTGGCCCAGGCTTTTCAGCGTTTAGGGGCACAGGTGTCTTTGGTCCAGCGGTCCGGCAGGATTATGAAGAAAGAGGATGAGGATGCCACTTTACCAGTATTGGAGGCGTTTAAAACTGAAGGGATGAATCTGTGCCTCAATCATAGCGCTGCTGAAATACGGTTGGAGGGAGATGATAAGGTCCTTGTCTGTGACCATGGGGATGATAAAGTTGAGATCATTTTTGACGAAATTCTGATCGCCTTAGGCCGGGTGCCTAATACCAAGGGGTTTGGCCTTGAAAAGTTGGGTGTTTCCCTGGATACAAGGGGAAATATAGCTGCCAACGGTTTTTTACAGACCAACTATCCCAATATCTTTTGCTGCGGCGATGTTCATGGACGATATCAGTTTACCCACACGGCATCCCATGAAGCCTGGTATGCCTCGGTGAATGCCTTGTTCGGACGGTTCAAAAAGTTTAAGGCCAACTATGATGCCATACCCTGGGCCACTTACACCGATCCTGAAGTCGCCCGGGTCGGGTTAAATGAACAGGATGCAGATGCTGCGGGAATCTCTTATGAAAAAGTGGTTTACCAGATTGATGACCTGGACCGGGCCATTGCGGACTCCAAGGACCATGGCTTTCTTAAGGTGTTGACTGTACCAGGTAAGGATGCCATTTTAGGAGTGACAATCACCGGGCATCACGCATCAGAGATGATTACCGAATTCGTTTTGGCAAAAACCCATGGTATAGGATTAAATAAGATATTGGGCACCATCCATATCTATCCTACTATGGCTGAAGCAAATAAGTATGCAGCAGGACAGTGGAAAAAAGCGCATGCCCCTCAAAGACTACTGGCATGGGTGGAAAGGTTCCACACCTGGATGCGAACTGGATGATGTACGTTTTACATCATAACTTAACTTAGGAGGATAATGAGAATGAAAGTAACTATTACTAGTAATTGCATGGGTGACAGAAACTGTAACAATCTTTGTCCGGAAGTGTTTCAATATGATGAAGATGATCTGCTCTCAAAAATAAAAGTCGATCCCATTCCTGATCACCTTAAAGACATTGTCCGCCAGGCTGCTGCCGAGTGTGGTGCGGATGCCATAGAAATAGAAGAATAAAGGAGTGATGCATGGGTAAATTCAGGGAGAGTCAAACCGCCCTCAACCTACATGCCTCTTTTGCAGCTGAGGCACAGGCCAGGACCCGGTATGATTTTTTTGCCAACCAGGCCAGAGAAGAGGGGTTTATCCAGATAGCAAAGCTGTTCAAAGAGACCGCAGATCAGGAGTTTGAACATGCTCTGCGGTTTTTTAAATTTTTTAACGGTGGAAACCTGCCAATAAACTGGTCGTATCCGGCCGGGGTAATCAAAGATACTCATGCCAACCTTTTGTCCTCTGCCGAACTGGAGAATTATGTCGGTACTGATATGTATGTCCAGTTTGCCAGAAAGGCTGAGGAGGAGGGGTTTGCAAGGGCTGCAGATACGTTCGATTCAATTATTGTGGCCGAGAACCACCATGAAAAATTGTTTTTGCATCTGGCAGAGAATATTGCCCGGAACAGAAGTTTTTCCAGGGACACTGAGGTAAAATGGCGCTGCCTGAACTGCGGTTACATTCACGCAGGCAAAAGTGCACCAGACAAATGCTCTGCCTGTGTAAAACCTGCAAACTACTTTGAACTGTTATGTGAAAACTACTAGATAGTTTTAGCACATTAATTGAGACAGCCACCCAGAGACAATGTTGTCTCTGGGTGGCTGTCTCTTTCCTGTCTCATTTTCCGTCCAGTGTTTATATTAAACTGGATTGTCTTTCGTGTAACTATTTGTTTACAAAGGAAAAATTCAAATAAAAAATCCGTGGGCATGCTATTTGCTTTTTTAATATTCCGAAATAAAGCGTAAACCTAAAGCAAATGGAGGAAATATGAGACTTCATGATATAAAACGCGACTATAACCTTCTGAATTCTGTTGACTGGGATATGACACCCGAAGAAGCTATTGCGCTTCACTTGGAATGGGGTCCCCTACGTTCTCAAACTTACTATAATTCAAGGGATAATGATAATGAAACCGTGTATTTTGTTATCAATACCTGGAAAAAGCACCCGATTCTTACCCTTGTTAGAAGAAAAGGGTTTGATTCTGAAGAACTTGGCAATTTTACCCTTCCCAGGGATCTTGAAACAGAAGTCCTGAAAGGTATCGGCCAGTACAAAGGGGTCTATGCTGTGGAAGGAAAAGTTAAAGCCTGGCTCAAAAAGGAACTTGATGTTTAATCCTTATAACCTTAACCGCCTCCTTTAAGTTCCTATGCCAGAGCCTAAGGACCGGCATGCCGCCGTAACATTCCGGTCCTTAGGTTTTTTATATGCATTATACCATAGCAACTTTCAAAATTAATTTCCGCTTGGCCTTGGTAAACAAGGGCATCCCATATACAAATCCCGGCCCGTTTATTCTAAGAAACGGCTGCCGAATTTGTTGTAAAAAATCCGCCTGATGCCCTCTTCTTAGAACAAACGAGCCTAAGTGCTCAAATGCCAATACCTTTTAAGGCTGCTGCGGGCAATTAATCTACCAGCATTATATAGGATCGTATTGTTGAAAATCGTTATATACAGAACTATTTCCCATTTTTGGAATTTTCTATAAAGTCTTTGACCATCATATCCCCCAACTCTTTGGAGCGTTTGGAAGCGGACTCAACAGCATTTATCAATGTGGTTCGCAAACCACCTTGCTCAAGAGTATGGATGCCGGCGATGGCAGTTCCGCCGGGAGAGGCAACCCTGTCCTTGAGTTGGCCCGGGTGCTCTTTTGAATCAAGCAGCAGTCGGGCTGCTCCCAATACGGTCTGGGTAGATAGAAACAAGGAATCTTTTCTGGACAGCCCCATTTTAACCCCGGCATCAGCAAGGGCGTCAACAATTGTGAAAATATATGCCGGACCTGACCCGCTTAAACCGGTAAAGGCGTCCATAAGAACATTTTCCTGGATGAAAACGGTTTCTCCTACAGAGTCGAATATGGCCCGGGCAAGCTCTACATCGCCTTCCTGGACAAATTCACCTGCTGCAATGGCTGTTGCACTTTCTTTTACAAATGCACAGATATTAGGCATGGAGCGAATAAGTCTCAATTCCTTGTCTAATCCGGCTGCAATTGCGGCTAATGGAACACCTGCAGCAATAGAGATGACCAGTTTTGTTTTGTCCAGGGCTGGGGCGGTCTCCTTGAGAACCGCACCTAAAATCTGAGGTTTGGTTGCATAGACGATGATATCTGATTGTTCACATACTTCGATATTATTGGTTGTTATATTAATACCGTATTTTTCACGGACTTCTTCAAGGATATCAATGTCAATATCTGAACAGATAATATTCCCAGGTTTGGCTGCCTTGGAAAGCACCAGTCCGCTCACCAGGGCTTCGCCCATGTTACCGCTTCCGATGAATCCTATTTTTTTGTCCTGCAGCATCTGGTCTCCTTATGTACTATGTATAAAAATAATTAAAAAAAACATATTACGGCTCCGGGTAAAACTCTGTCAAGGGAAATTGAGGGGCCAAATGACAATAGACATGATGCAAAGACAAAAAAATATCAAGCGCATGGATCGCGTTTAAAACGGGGCATGTATACAAATAACACCAGTGAGTTCTTAGATACCGCTTCCGTCTTTTATTATAAAATACGCCCGACGCCGCTTTGCGTAATAAATACAGCCTCTGTGCCATGTAACAGTTAAATGCCTTTGCTCTTGGGTTTTGGATTTGACCCAAGTGCAGATGCCTGATAAATTAGAAGGTCTGCATGAAAGAACCGTTATAACTTGAATTTCGAAAACAGGAAAAGTTTAAATGATACCAGGGTATCGGATTGACGAAATCATACACGAAGGCAAAAATACGCTGATTTTCAGAGGGATGCGGGAAATTGACGGGGAGCCTGTTGTCTTAAAGCTGCTGAATTCAGAATACCCTACGCCTGAAGAGCTGGCCCGGTTCAAAATGGAATACGCCATGACACGTGATTTACAGATCGACGGCGTGGTCCGGGCGCTGGATTTTGAAACGTCGGGAAAACGGGCGGTTTTAGTTCTCAAAGATATCAATGGCGAATCCTTGTCAAAACTGATGGAAGCCCAAACAGAAAAAATGTCCCTGGAACAATGCCTGAAGTTGGGAATTAGGATCGCTAATATCGTTGATCAAATACATGCACGCAAAATTATCCATAAGGATATCAACCCCACAAATATTATCTGGAATCCTGATATTGACCAGGTGGAGTTTATTGATTTTGGTATTTCAACTGAGTTAAGCCGCGAAGTCAGAAACCCTGTCAATCCTGAAGTGATGGAAGGTACCCTGACCCATATCTCACCTGAGCAGACCGGACGGATGAACCGGTCTGCAGACTACAGAACAGACCTTTATTCTTTAGGTGTGACCCTTTATGAATTGTTTACAAGAAGCCTGCCGTTTGCTGCAACTGATCCTATGGAACTGGTGCATAGTCATATTGCAAGAATGCCGGCACCACCCCATGAAATAGATCCGGGTATTCCCCGTGTGATATCCGGCATTATCATGAAATTGATGTCCAAAATGGCTGAAGATCGTTATCGAAGTGCTTCAGGCGTTGCCGCAGATCTTGGGGCCTGTCTTGAGACGCTTTTGGCTACCGGCCATATAGATGATTTCCCAATTGGTCGGCAGGATGTGTACGGCCAGTTTTTGATGCCACAGAAGTTGTATGGCCGTACCAAAGATATATCAAAACTGACGCAAGCCTTTTCACGGGTAGAGCAGGGCGGTACAGAGTTGATGATGGTGGCTGGTTATTCCGGTGTAGGCAAGTCCTCTTTGGTTAAGGAAATGTACAGGCCGGTAGCCGAGAAAAGGGGATATTTTATCTCGGGCAAGTTTGATCAATTCCAGCAAGAGATTCCCTATTATTCAATTCTTCAGGCAGTTAAAAAGCTGGTAGAGTATTTGTTGGGCGAAAACGACGACCAACTGGCCGTATGGCGAAACCGCTTAGAAAAAAACTTAGGTGATGAAGCACGGGTGTTAACAGAAGTTCTGCCGGAGCTTGAACATATCATTGGCCCCCAGCCACCGGTCGCAAAGATGTCGGGTACTGAGGCCCAGAAACGGTTCAATAAGGTTTTTAACCGCTTTTTACAGATTTTTTGCAACGAATCTCATCCCCTTGTTCTTTTTCTGGATGATTTACAATGGGCCGATCCTGCCTCTTTGGGATTGATTAAAAGTCTTATGACCAGGCACAGCAAAGGATATCTGATGGTGCTCGGGGCCTATCGTGACAATGAAGTTTCCCCTGCCCACCCCCTGATGCTGACTTTGGACGAGATACGCCAAAATAAGCCTGTAGACACGCTTTTTTCTACACTTACCTTAGGGCCGCTTTCCTTGAGTGATACTACAGAATTGGTCGGTGATGCCATTGGCGGCCGCGGGCAGGAAATTGCTTGCCTGGCTGAACTGCTTCAGCAAAAAACTGACGGCAATCCCTTTTTTCTGCTTCGGCTTCTAATGCGTCTCCATGACGACGGCCTGTTGTATTATTCTTCATCAGACCGGTGCTGGCGGTGGAATATGGAAAGCATCACGGCCCTTGGTATCAGTGATAACGTAGCTGATCTTTTGGTCCGAAAAATCGAAATACTGCCGGACAAAACCCGTGAGCTTCTCGTTGTGGCTTCCTGTTTGGGGAATCGTTTTGATTTGGGAACCCTTGCCATTATCAGTCAAGCCTCTTTTGTGGAAATTGCAAAGGGATTATGGGACGCCGTAAAAGAAGAATTGGTCATTCCCCAGGGTGATGCCTGTACCTATGGGCGATGGGGAGAAAGCGACGGAACTGATCCGGAGAATACCTGGTACAAGTTTTTTCATGATCGTGTCCAGGAAGCCGCATATTCCGGCCTGTCCCATGAAAAGCGGTCTGATGTGCACCTTAAGGCAGGCCGCCTTTTATTGGAAAATACATCGCAAGACAAGCTGGATGAGCGTCTTTTTGAGATTGTCAATCATTTGAATTTCAGCGTCCACAAGATTACAGACAGAAAAGAACGCCGTGGTCTTGCCGCGTTGAACCTATCTGCTGCCCAAAAAGCCAAGGCAGCGACTGCATATGATGCAGCCCATAAATACGTCGGGCAGGGCATGGACCTGCTTTCTGACAACGGTTGGGAAGAAGACTATAATACATTGTTTGCTCTTTGCAGGGAACGGATTGAATTAGAATTTCTTTGCGGCAGTCTTGACCAGGCTGAAGAGGTTTTTGAACTGGCCAAAACCAATTCCCGCTCCAGGCATGATAGTGGCGAACTCTATGAGTTGATGATCCGCATATGCCATATCAACTATAATTATGACCGTGGTATTGAGTTGGGCAAACAGGGCCTTGCATTGTTTGGTTTTGACATCCCCGACGACCCGGACGCGCATGGGACGGCCACCCAGAACATCCTGGCAGAAATATCCCAATATGCCGAGAACGAGTCTGATATTCTTGAGCTTGAAAACGGACCTGCCATGGAAGACAAAGACGCGATTGTCTGCTGCGGTATGCTCCATGGCTTGTGGGTTTGCATGTTTATGACAGCCAACGAGCAGATGCTGCTGCCGGCACTGATGATGATCAAGCTCTCAGTGACCCGTGGCCAGTCTGCCGTCACTGCTGTGGGCCATATCTTTTATGCCATTGTCATGTCCAACACCAAGGACTACGACCGGGCCTACGCCTTTGGCCGACTTGCCATGCGTCTTGTGGACAAATACCTGGATCCCCTTCTTGCGCCTAAGGTACTCAATACCTATTGCAATTTTGTAAACCATTATAAAAACCATGTTAAGACAAATATCCCCATTTATGAGCAGTCTTATAAATACTGTGTCCAGTCCGGGGAAATCTGGTGGGGGGCGTGGGCTGCGTCGTTTATTCGTACGGCCCGCTTGATTAAGGGCGATCCTTTGCCCAAGGTCTTGAGAACGGCAAGAACGTATGAATCCTATATCCGGGAAGCGGAATTCGCTCCATTGGTCTTGATTATGGAGGCCCAAAAGGCAAAACTGACCCATTTAATGGACAAAACAGGGACCCGGACCAGCCTGGATACGGACGAGTTCAACGAGGCTGAATGTGTAAAGACCATGGAGTCAATGCCCTTTGATGTGGGGTTATTCTGGCATTATATTTACAAAACATTTGTGTTTTTTATTTACGGGGAAATGGAGCTTGCCTTAGAAGCAGCCCTTAAAGCTGAAAAATACCGCAGTTATACTTTCAGCCTGATGATGTATCCGGATCATTTCTTTTTTACCTTTCTGGTCTTGGCCGGTTCCTGGCCTCGTTTTAACCAAGAGCAAAAGAAAGAATACAAAGCTGTTATGGATGAGTGCCTGGAAAATATGGAGAACTGGGCGAACCACTGTCCAGATAACTACAGCCACCGCCTCTGTCTGATGAAAGCGGAAAACGCAAGACTGGCGGGTGATGACCAGAGTGCCATGGCATTTTATGATAAAGCCGTGGAAAATGCCGAGCAAAACCAATACCTCCATCATGCGGCTATGGCCAATGAATTGGCAGGACAATACTTTCTTGAGAAGGGGCGTAAACGGGCTGCACGGGGTTACCTGATTGAGGCCCGCCACGGATATCTTCATTGGGGAGCCAAACGTAAAGTCCGGTATTTTGATGAGATCTACCCGGGAACGGCGCTCACAGCTGATGATATACAGGTCCGGGAAACCATTATGACCACCAACAGGTCTCAAGCCCTGGATTTGATTTCAGTAATGAAAGCTGCCCAGGCTATTTCAGGTGAAATCGTATTGGAAAAGCTGCTGAAAACACTAATGTTTATTCTCATGGAAAATGCAGGTGCCCAAAGGGGGGTTCTGGTATTATCTTCTAACGACATGCTCTGGCTTGCTGCCGAAGGCGATATGGAAAATAACGAATCCCAAATTTTCCAATCCCGATTGATTTCAGAAGTACCGGAAGATGAAATTTTTTGTTCTGCAGTTGTTAACTTCGCTGCCAGAACCCGTGAAAATGTAGTGCTCAGCGATGCTGTGAACGAAGGGGGTTTTATCCGTGACCCCTATGTGGTTCGGCATAAACCCAGGTCAATTTTATGCACCCCTTTGTTGAACAAAACTAAGCTTGACGGTCTGATCTATCTGGAAAACAATCTGATCAGTGATGCTTTCACTCCTGACAGGATCGAAGCCTTGATCCTGCTTTCAATACAGGCAGCCATTTCAATCGAGAATGCATCTTTATATAACACCCTTGAACAAAAGGTGGCAGAGAGGACCGCAGAACTTCAGGCTGAGGTGTTTGAACGAAAGCGGGCAGAGGCTGCTTTAAAAGTTGCAAACAGGGAACTGCACGAATTGGCCTCTTTGGACGGTCTTACTCAAATTGCCAACCGAAGGTATTTTGATGAGTTTCTGGCGTCGGAATGGAAACGGGGTCAAAGGGAAAACCGTCCCATCTCAGTGATCCTTTGCGATATTGATTATTTTAAAAACTACAACGATGCATACGGACACCAGGCCGGAGATGACTGCCTCAAGAAGGTGGCGCGCACCATGAAAGAGACCTTAAAGCGGCCGGGAGATCTGGCTGCACGTTACGGTGGCGAAGAGTTTGTCATGGTTTTGTCCAACTCCGGTATTGAAGGGGCACGCCATATTGCTTTCAACCTTCAAAGCAAAATAAAAGATCTTAGTATTGCCCATCACGCTTCCCAAGTTGGAGATATCATTACACTGAGTATGGGAATCGCAAGTGTGGTGCCTGGTAAACAGCTGAATGTCAAGGCATTTATCAGGTTGGCTGACAGGGCTTTGTACCGTGCAAAGGAAAAAGGCAGAAACCGTATAGAAGTAGCAGAATAAAACCGGTGAGAAAAACGGGATTATCTCAGTTGCTGGTACAGGATCTTAGAAAATGCGGGACTCATACACCTTATTTAGATGACTGCCTTTTTCATACCTGCTGAAAGGCATCCTGCGGTCCATATTTTGCTTACTTCATTTCCATGAGAATTAAACGTGAGAAACTCAAATCCAAGCTGGATATTCTATATGACCGGTACAACAAAAAAGACTATGTTGATCCGGATCCCCTGCTTTTTCTTTACAACTATCCGGATCCCCTGGATCGTGAAATAGCAGGTTTTGTTGCCTCATCCCTGGCTTACGGGCGTGTAGAACTGATCATGAAAACGGTCTCAAGGGTACTTGATGCTTTTGGACCTTCCCCTTACCGGTTTATGATAAACGCGGATCAGGCTACCGTGGCAAAGGTGTTCAAAGGGTTTAAATACCGGTTTGCCAAAGGGTCGCATGTAACTGCTCTTGTGATGGGACTGCAGGACGTTTTGTATGAGCATGGTTCTATTGCTGCCTGCTTTGCTAAAGGGGCAGGGAAAAAGACAGATATATTCAACGGTTTAAATTCGATTTATCAGGGGATTGGCCGGAGTGGTGACGTAGGACATCTGCTGGCAGATCCGATGAAAACATCCGCCTGTAAAAGAAGCCATCTGTTTTTAAGGTGGATGATCCGACAAGATGATGTAGATCCCGGAGGATGGTCTAATGTCTCACCTGCCTCGCTAATTTATCCCATTGATACACATATGTACAAGATCGGGAAGATGCTCGGGTTTACGAAACGCAAATCAGCAGATAAAATTTGTGCCCGTGAAATTACCAGGGGATTCAGGCGAATTAATCCTGAAGACCCGGTCAAATATGATTTTGCTCTAACCCGATTTGGCATCCGACGCCAGTTTGATGTAAACGACCTAAAAGAATTTATAAGGAGCAAGCAGTTGAATGTATAACGGATATGAACTTCCTCCATTGATCGAAGGACGCCTGGTTAAACGGTATAAGCGGTTTCTTGCAGATGTTGAACTGGGTGACGGCCAGGTGGTAACGGCCCATTGCCCCAATTCCGGCTCCATGAAAGGGTGTGCGCAAAAAGGGGCGCCTGTATGGATATCCAAAAGCGATAATCCCAAGCGCAAGCTCAAGTACACCTGGGAGGTGATACAAACAAACGCATCATATATCGGTATCAATACCCAGGTGCCCAATAAACTGGTCAAACAATCCATAGAAAACGGCATGGTATCTGAGTTGTCCATGTATAACCGGGTCAAATCAGAGGTGAAGACATCTGATCATACACGCCTGGACCTGATGCTGGAGGATGATGCCGGCGCAAGGTGTTATGTAGAGATCAAAAACTGTACGCTTGTGGAAGATGGCGTTGCCATGTTTCCCGATGCTGTCACCACCCGGGGGCAAAAACATCTGGATGAGCTTGTCTTCCTTAAGGAACAAGGCCACGAGGCTGTAATCTTTTATTTGATACAACGCACTGATGCAAACCTGTTCACCCCTGCTGCAGATATAGATTCAGTGTATGCTGAAAAACTGACTTGGGCAGCAGAGCAGGGAGTCCGAATTATTACACGGGATGTGCATATTGACCCGTTAGAGAATCCGGGCATCATTCGCTTAAATGAGCCTGTTCCTGTCCAACTGGATTTTGGTTCGGTTTTTGCAAATAAAAAATAGTAATGCAATTGACAATCTACCACTATGTAGTATTTTTTTATACGACATCGCCGGAGGTCCCGGGATGCAATATGCGGATTTAAGGAGATAAATCATGTGGGATTATACAGATAAGGTAAAAGAACACTTTCTCAACCCCAAAAATGTTGGGGAGCTTGAAGGGGCCAATGCGGTTGGTGAAACCGGGTCTTTGAACTGTGGAGATGCACTGAAGCTTTTTTTGAAAGTAAATGAGAATGAACGGATAATTGATGCTTCTTTTATGACATTTGGCTGTGCCTCGGCTGTGGCTTCTTCCTCTGCCCTGACAGAGATTATCAAAGGCATGACCCTTGATGAGGCTGCCAACGTTACCAATGATGATATTGCCGATTTTTTAGGCGGGCTGCCTAAAGAGAAAATGCATTGTTCAGTTATGGGGCAATCCGCTCTTAAGAAGGCTATTGCCGATTTTCGGGGGATCCAGATTCTTGAAAAACCCGGAGAAATGGTATGTGAATGCTTTGATGTGACCGATCTTGAGATTATCGATGCTGTTAAGCAGAATGGCCTTGAGACAACTGAAGATGTCACAAATTATCTAAAAGCCGGCGGCGGTTGCGGTAAATGTCTTGACCGGATTGAAGAAGTGGTTGCTTCAGCAAAAGCTACTCAGGAAAACTAAACCTTAAGGAATTTTAATTATGGATGTAATCTACACGGATAATAATGCCACCACTAAAGTTGCGGATGAAGTAATTCAGGAAATGCTGCCGTTTCTAGGAGATTTTTATGGAAATCCCTCATCCATGTATACCTTTGGGGACCAGGTGGGCAAAAAGATCCGCAAAGCCCGTAAACAGGTAGCCGACCTTATAAATGCAGATCCTGAAGAAATTATATTCACATCCTGCGGTACTGAAAGTGACAATGCCGCCATTAATGCAGCCATTACCGCTTTCCCGGAAAAGAAACACCTCATAACCTCGGTGGTGGAGCATCCGGCCATTAAAAATATGTTTTCCTATCTGGAAAAGAACAAAGGCTATGAGGTCACCTTTGTTCCTGTGGATAAAAAAGGGCGTCTGGATTTAGATACCCTATACAATGCCATGTCCGACAACACAGCCATTATATCCTTAATGTGGGCCAATAATGAGACTGGAGTGATTTTTCCTATTGAGGAAATAACCCAAAAAGCAAATGAAAAAGGTATTCTGTTTCATACAGATGCAGTTCAGGCAACTGGTAAGGTGGAAATTGATGTAAAAAAAATCGGTGTGGATATGCT
>JAKSAU010001058.1 GCA_022361535.1 Desulfobacterales bacterium | reverse complement strand
TATATCAAGTTCTAACCCCAGTGCACAATTTATCATATTTCATGACGATCACTGGTTGGAATACATAACTACTGAATTAACGACGCCTTTATGAATTCAAAGGAGTAAAAGAATGATTTTATTTACTGGTCTTACCGGTGCAGTTGGTAGTGCTGACGCCCTTGAAAAAGCGCAACAGGCATTGGTTGATAAAATGAAAGCCTTCGACTACGAAAATCAGCTTAAATGAGTGACTTAGCCCCCGATAATAGTAACCAGCCAACATGCTGACAACCGGAACACATATTAATTATTACCTGGTTTGCAAACGCAAGCTTTGGCTGTTTGCCAACGGAATAAGCATGGAAAACACCTCGGAATTGGTTTACGAAGGCAGCCTTATTCATGAACACTCCTACCAGCAACGTTCATCAAAATATACCGAAATAGAACTCGACGGTATTAAAATAGACTTCTACGATCCCAAAGAACGTGTGGTGCACGAGGTAAAAAAATCGTCGAAATTTCATGAAACACACATTTGGCAACTTAAATATTACCTGTGGATACTGGAGCGAAATGGAATAGAAGGTGCCAGTGGTGTACTCGAATACCCCAAAGAACGAAAAACCGAGGAAGTATACTTAAGCCAGCCCGACAGGGATTACCTGCAGGAAATTATACTCGATGTACAACAGCTTATTCATAAAGACGAATGCCCCGCGCTTATTAACAAACCGCGATGCAAAAACTGTAGTTACTATGATTTCTGCTACGCGGGTGAAAGCAGCAATGAAAGCAATGGAGGTTCGGAGTATTGATATTTTGATAATAGTCGCGTTCTTTGACATATTGAAATAAAAAAATGGTAAAACAACAAAAAAACTAACGAAACCATCTTCTAAATTGTATAGTGGACGTTAATCAATACATGATCAACGTCCACTACAATTCGAAATTACCCGACAGTGTTCTTAATTCATCCGCTGGATATCGGAAACTGTCCGCTAATACATTACCGACGATTTAATTACCTCGTAAATTTGTATTCCTGTCATCTGCCGTCAAGTGTTTTTTTGGGGGGTATTCGAACTATGGTGGAATTGAAATAACCATGGCGATTACAAAAAGACAAACGAAACCTTACTCTTAATCTTACTACGGTGGAATAATCCAGTGGTAGAATTTCTTATTCCACCTTCCCTCCCTTCCGTCGCATTGTAATGGCCGAGATTTTACTAATGCTGAATGTGCGACGGCCTGTTCTTCGACATCACCCGGAGCTTTCGCACCGGGCTATTAAAATGAAGCCCCTTCGGGGCCTGGAATCACCATGATTTGGTGGATTTAATTATGCGATAGAAGTTGTCGATCACAGGGTATTTTTATGCTATCGTACATCGACAACTAAAAACTCAACAAATCAACGAATTCTACAAATTAAACTATTCATAATCAACTATTATTGATCGTCGACCTATCGGCTTTTAATCGTACTATGGTAGAATTGAAATATGATCCTAATGATGATGAAAATGCGCCTTCTGGACTTTTAATCGTACTATGGTAGAATTGAAATTGAAAATGGTAGTACAATTTTTACAGTTAATATAAATCTTTTAATCGTACTATGGTAGAATTGAAATATTCATGCTACCTAGGAGCGAGAACCTTCCTTAGCTCTTTTAATCGTACTATGGTAGAATTGAAATAAATTTAACACAACAAAATCTAGCTAACAAAATGAAACTTTTAATCGTACTATGGTAGAATTGAAATGTATAATAGTGTTAATCTTTATGAAAGATTAAATATTCTTTTAATCGTACTATGGTAGAATTGAAATCCACTTCCAAAATGGCCAAATACCTGCACGTCAATACTTTTAATCGTACTATGGTAGAATTGAAATCAAGCAGGAGCACCTAGTGGAGTAAAAAGAAATCGTACTTTTAATCGTACCATGGTAGAATTGAAATTTGTGACCATGCGAGTGCATCGCAGTTTTTTTTATCCTCTTAATCGAACTATGGTGGAATAATCCAGTGATTGAATTTCCTATTCCACCCTCTCTTCCTTCCGTCGC
>JAKSAU010000212.1 GCA_022361535.1 Desulfobacterales bacterium | reverse complement strand
CAATATAACTCTTTCAGAAGCAGGTAATATGATTACTATTGCAGCAACAGGTGGCCCTGCTGGTGGTACTTCAGCAAACAATACCCTTTACTGGAACGGATCAGCCTGGGTTGAATCGGCAGTACTTACCAATGATGGTACAGATATTACTGCAACGGGAGACCTCGCGGTAAACGGTGGTGACATTACTACCACTGCAGCTACAGTTAACCTTGTGAACACGAATGCAACAACGGTGAACATAGCGTGTGCTTCCACAACAACTTCAATAGGTGCTGCCACAGGTACAACTACTATTGGAAACGATTTAACTGTAACGGGTGATGCAACGGTAACCGGAACCGATTTGATAATTGGTGAAGGAACTGCAACATCACAAGCTAAAATAGTCATGCACGATGGCGAGGGGGTAGGGACAGAGACGACCACAATTCAGGCTCATTCAGATGTCACTACATCATACACGCTTACACTCCCAGCCTTAGCCGGTACAGCCGACCAGATATTGAAAACTGATGGATCTGGTAACTTAAGCTGGACAGATGCAAGTGGCAGTGGCAGTGCTTTAAGTGTAACTGTTCAAAGCAGTAATTATACAGCTACGTTAGCCGATGATATTATTAAAATGGATACGTCAGGTGGCACAAGAACTATAACACTACCAACAGGAGCTGGAGAACCAGTTGTGGGAAAAAAATATTATGTGATTGCAGTAGGGACTAATATTGTTGATTTTGTTCCAGGGCTTATAACTACTGGTTCTAATGTTATAAATGGGAATACTTCAGGGATTGTTATGTATATAGGAAGTGATGAGTATATTGCTCTTCAAGGTTTCTAAATCCGTATATGATATGTAAGATTAATTGTGAGTTTTGGATATAAAAAAACATCAAATAAGGAAACTAAGGAAATTAAGTATATTGACTGTATTCATTACTTTTTCCGTTTTTTCGTATGGTCAGATTCGGATCGTAAACTCAGTTACAAACCAGTCTGCTTCTAATAGTTCTGCCTTTATTGATGGTTCTTCAAACCCAACATCTAATAATAATGATAATATAGGTAAAGGTTTAATTTTTCCCAGAACTGATCTTACT
>JAKSAU010000802.1 GCA_022361535.1 Desulfobacterales bacterium | reverse complement strand
TCATTTTCATTGGCAACTTTCTGCCTGCCCTGCTCTTTGGTGTGGCATTTGCCAATATTTTTCAGGGCATCCCATTTGACAACCAGGGAATCTACCACGGCAATACATTGAAGCTGCTCAATCCTTACGGTCTTTTGGGCGGCGTGCTCTTTGTACTGTTGTTTGTTCTCCATGGAGCTAACTGGCTGGCCATAAAGGCTACCGGCGATCTTCAGGAAAGGGCTGTTGCCGTGTCATCCAAGACGTGGCTGGTCTTGGTACCAGTGGCTGTTATTTTTCTTATTGCCTCTTATTTTGCTACGGATTTATATGCCAATTACTTTAAAGCACCGATTCTCTTTTTAATTATCCTCATTGCAGTGGCGGCATTGTTTGCTACCCGGTTTTTTTCTGCCAAACAGGCCTGGTTTAAAGCATGGTTTGCCTCCGGTCTGACCATTATCGGCTGCACTTTTTTCGGTGTGGCAGGATTGTTTCCTGCACTGTTCCCTTCCAGCATGAATCCGGAATGGAGTCTTACAGCATTTAATGCCTCATCCAGCCCCCTGACGTTGAAAATCATGCTCGGGGTTGTAGCAGTATTCATTCCAATTGTTATCTGTTACCAAGTTTGGGCCTACCACCTGTTTAAAGATCCAATTACAGATGAAGACTTAGGCTTGGACGAAGCATATTAAAACAACCGGATCCCCGTCCAAAACCGGGGATCCAAAAAATAGGCAATTAACAACTTAACTTTAAGGAGACAAATTAATGGACAAATATGTATGCGGCCCATGCGGCTATGTGTATGACCCGGCAGAAGGCGACCCTGATAACGGTATTGACCCCGGAACAGCTTTTGAAGATCTCCCCGATGATTGGTGCTGCCCTATTTGCGGCGCTGCCAAGGATGAATTTGAAAAAGAGTAAATTCAACGCCTGACACGTTTTAAGTCCGGACAAATTCAATGCCGGGCAGCATCATCGCAAATGCTGCCCGGCATTTTTGTTTGCTGCAGGTGTCAGCAAAACCTGAAATGGTTGATGTCAGAATAAACTTGATTCAATAACCACTGAGGATCACCCGTTCAGGAAAAGACGTCAGTCGTTTTTTAGGATAGCATCCGGTGTTTTTATATACGATAGACTTGAGTTCGTTCAAATAGTTCTAAAAGGAGATATGAAAATGGCTCTTTCAGTTGTTGATCTTTACGCAAAAATCCTTCCAAAAACAAATTGTAAAGATTGCGGATTTCCAACCTGTATTGCCTTTGCGGGTATGGTAGTTTCTGAAAAACTGCCGTTAAAAAACTGTCCCCATATTGCCCCGGAGCTTTTAGCCTCTGCCCAGGCTGAACTTAACGAACAATACAAAGAGGGTAAATGGCTGAAGAAGGATATGGCGGCCGAAGCATTAGGCGTAGCAAAAGAAAGAGCCAAATCCATTGATCTCAAAGAAATGGCCCAGCGTACCGGAGGACTCTTTCAAGACGGAAAAACACCCGGTCCTCTCAAAGGTCAGCCGCATATCAACCTGCCCTATTTCAATTCAAATCTTTTAGTATCACAGGAAAAAATAAGTGACACACAAGGCAATGATTTGACCAGGAACGAGCAGACCTTTGTTTATATTCACCTGGCCTCGGGAGGCACCTCGTCCCCCAACGGAAACATGAAAAGCCTCAAAGAGTTTCCCAATACGGTTTCCAAAATATCTTCAATGCGGGATCATGTTGAAGCCCCAATAAAAAAGGCGTTTAAAAATCGTTTACCCAGTCTTGAACAGGCCTGTATTGCCAATGGAGGAACCAATGTCAGTGACCGGTATGAATCCCCGGATTTAGCCTTCCAGTTCAGGGTATTCCCAAAGGTATTTATCGTCCTGCTGTTTTGGGATGAGAACGACGGGTTTGAACCGGACGCAAAACTGATGTTTGACGAAACAGTTATGGATCACATGGATATTGAAGCAGTCATGTTCATGAGTGAACATTTGGCTCAACTGCTTACCAAAAGTGAACAATAGTCGCTTAATTCAAATTTGAACAAAGCAATGGCCTTACCGGAAAAAAAGTTCTCCAACAGTAATGGCTACAGTACCCAGCAACAGTGCAATCACAATAAAACTGACCCAGTTTTTCATATGACCATCCTTTCTCCATGGCATTGAACGTACTATTCTATTTTCTTACCGGCTGTCTGTGTAATTTTCTCCAAAACCCATTTTGACAAGGCTTTCTGGCTGATTCTCTTTATCTCTTTTTTTATCAGGGAGATCTCCAATTCTGCCCGGGCCATGGTTTTATGGCCCCCTGCTGACCCGAATTTACCAAAGGCTTCAGAGGCGGTTTTACCGGCCCCTTTTCTCAACCCGTCGTTGCGAAGTATAATAACAAGCTTATCATCCACCACACCGGAGACCACACTCCAATTGACCCCGGCGATTGTCAAAAAGAAGTCCGCGGCAACAACAAGCTCATCGGGTTTGGATATGGGGCCTGCATGAAAAAAGGCCCTATTATCTTTTACCACCCTCTTTTTAATGGCCACGCCTAAAAAATCAAGGTCAGACTCCGTCATCAGCGCCCGTTCCACTTTGGTGACAATATTCATATCCGCATGTTTGTAAAGAAACTGAAATGCCCTGATATCCCTTGAAGATGCCTGGCGGGTGAAATCGGCAGTATCTGTTTTTATACCCAGCATCAGGGCTGACGCCAGCCTTTTAGAGGGTTTGACTTTCAGGCTGCGCAGGTACTCGGTCAACATGGTTGAACATGCCCCATAATCCGGACGAACATCAGCAAAAGTGGCTTCATCACAAGACAAGGGATGGTGATCGATAATCACGTCAAATTTAAACCGGGAAAAACATTCATTGTGATCAGGCTGGGAATCCACGATCACAAACCGGTCAAATTTTGAAGGATCTACTTCAGCTAAAGGAATCATCCCGGGATCAGTATATTCGATCATTGCCAGATTATCCGGTCGCGTAATGCGGTTAAAATAGGTAATGGACACCTCGCAGACCCTCCGCCAAAGAATCCGTTTAACTGCCATGGCCGAGGCGATGGCATCAGGATCGGCATTGATTACCACAAGTACTTTTGAGGCCCCTGAAAAAAGGGCCAGCATCTGTTTTATGCGTTCACGGTTACTGGTCATAGATAACCTTTCCGTTGCTGGAGAAAAACAGGGTCAGCGTAATATAGGCATATCCGATAACGGCCAGAATGGCAAACCATCCGTAAAACACCCCTAAAGGCGCCAATATAAGAGCCGTAATCCAATGGATAATGATCACTGTAGGTGAATGAAGGCGGATGGGAAAATCATCAAACCTGCAAATCACGGACAAGCCGCAAAGATTCCAGCCGTAGAGTGATGCAAACACATGGATATGAAGCAGCCATTTCGTTCTTGAAGGATCATAACCATCCTGCATCTGCAGACATATATAGGCAATACCGGTTACAGCCGTAACAATCAAAAAACCAATACCGGAGGTTAAAAATAGCTTTTGCTGCATCTGATCCGCAAACGTATAATACAACATAAATACAATGACAACCGCAGTAAACAGGGCTGCAGTTACAAAAATCTGGGGAATGAACTTCTCAAACAAAATAAATATAAAAAAGACAATTACACCTACGGTAATCGTCCAGAAACATAACTCCATAATCCCTTTGCTTTTGGGCCCCTCTATTTTTTTCAGCATACCAAATACCAGGGAAAGCGTTATTAAAGATAATGGAAACGAGTATCCCAAAAAGAATGTATTAAGGGTTAACTTATTCATTTGCACCCAGTGTGTATATTCATTGTTAATGATCACAAGGGAAGCCATCAATATTCCAATAGACAGACACCACAAAGATGCGTGGTGGAATTTTTCCGATACCGACACTTTTGCCTGGAGAAACTGGATAGGGATCAGGGAAAATTTTTGAATCCTCACTTTCTCTACCACGCCACACAGACCAAGTGACACTGCCAAAGTAATAGGATACAACTTTAAAAAGGCTGAAAATGCATATACAAGTGAAAGTACAAAAAACAGGATCACTGTTTTGGAAACCTGGTGCCGTTTTTGGGTGTAATACAGTAAAATAGTACCGCCGGAGCACAAATTAAACAAAAAAATATGGAGCCGCTCAAAACTGTATTCGGCTAAGGGGAAATAGACATTGATAAACCCAAATGTCAGAGCAATGATCATCAGAAAAGAAAACAATGATTTCAGTTTTATAGTCATTTATATTGTCCTATCAAAAAATTACCCGTTGTTATTTTTGCCAAGCACGTGACGCAGGGCTGGTTCCAGACGGGTATGCACAAAATTGTATCCATTATTCATAAGTTTTGTGGGAAGCACCCGGGCAGAGGTAAGCAATGTCTCTTTACCCATATCTCCCCATAGCATCAAGGCCAGCGCCCTGGGCATAACAAACGGTGCAGGCCGTGAAAACACCTGCCCCAAAGTTTTGGTAAAGGCCCGGTTGGTTACAGGTTCTGGGGCAGTTAAGTTCACAGGGCCATTTATATCTGCATTTTCAAGAATATGCAAAATCCCGCCCAGAGCATCATCCATGCTGATCCAACTCATATACTGCTGCCCATGAGACACACGAGTACCCAACCCTAGTGAAAACGGCAGGGACATACGTTCAAGAGCCCCTCCTGCCGGAGTCAACACCACACCGATACGCAGTTGGATCGTTCTTATACCCCCACGGGCTGCACCCAAAGATGCGGCTTCCCACCGGTTGCATACGGTTGATATAAAACAGTCTCCCATTGGGGTTTCTTCTGTGAGCCGGGTATCTCCACCTTCACCATAAAGCCCTATGGCAGAAGAGGAAATAAACACGGATGGGGGACTGGACATAGCCCGCATTTTTTCAACCAGAACCCGTGTGGGGATTACCCTGGAGTCAATGATCAGTCTCTTTTGTTTCTCTGTCCATTTGCCCCTGGAAATGTCCACCCCGTTCAGGCTGATAACAGCATCAATCGGACCGGCAGCATTCATATCTAAAATATTCTTGTACGGGTCCCAATACAGGGCATCTTCTGCTGTATCATCAG